>JAHEDF010000147.1:5241-8490 GCA_024641365.1 Planctomycetota bacterium
AGGTAGCGTTTCTTCGACATATTCGTCAACAAACGAATCCCAATTATTTTCTAGGGCGTAGCGCATGACTCCTGCAAAGACACCAGCGTGTCGTTTGTAGAGGTTTTCTAGGTCAAGCATCAACGCTACACGTCGTGTTGTGGGCACGGTTTATGATGTCCTGAAAAGGATGATGATTGTCATGAAAAACATGATCAGCGTGGTATTTATAGATAAGCTTTTTGTGAATAAAAGGCCAATGTGGTGACGGATTAACCGAGTACATGATTGAGGGGGTGTTAACATGTTACGCCAAGTTATTTTTTTAATCAGTTTAATTTGTGTAAATATTTCAGTGCAATTATCAGCGCAAGAACCCACCTACACTAAATTGGGAAAAGGCCCACTGAAGGTGTTTATTTTGGCGGGCCAATCCAACATGGAAGGCAAGGGAAAAATCGAACATATCAAAATGGCAGCACAAGATGAAAGTACTCGCCAAGAGTTTTCGCCTTTGATGAATGGCGATAATTACGTCGTGCGTAAAGATGTCTGGATCTCCTATGGCAATCGCCGTGGCGGGTTGTCCGTCGGTTATGGGACAAATAGTTCGATGGTTGGACCAGAATTAGGCTTTGGTTGGCACATTGGTGAATTGTTAGGTGAACAAGTTTTATTAATCAAAACCGCCTGGGGTGGTCATAGTTTAAAAGAAAAATTTCTACCACCCAGCATGGGTGGTCCTGGGCTCTCATATACCGAGATGGTGAAAGATGTGCATAATGTATTAGATAATTTAAAAAATTATTTTCCGGAATACGATGAGCGAATGGGCTTTGAAATGGTTGGCTTAGTGTGGCATCAGGCCTGGAATGACATGATTGATGGACAGCAAAAAGCAGAATCGCCACCGTATAAATTGTATACTGAAAGACAGGCTGCATTATTACGCGATCTCAGAAAAGAATTCAATAGTCCTAATATGCTTATGACAATTGGTGAATGCGGAGTTGGCGGAGGTGGGCCAAATAATTTTAGAAAAGCCCAAGAAGCGACTGCGCTCTTGGATGAATTTGTTAAAACCGTTCGTTTTGTCAAAACGGCTCAATTTTGGGATGAGGATGAACGTTTTAAAACGAATGGCGGCTATCATTACAATGGTAATGGTAAAATTTATTATTTTATGGGTAAAGCGATGGCGTTAGCCATGTATGACATGATGCCAAAAGTTACGTTCCAAGATGTAAAAAGTTATTTGGATGATAAGTCAAAACCTGCCTATGAGGCAATAAAGGCCCGTAAATTTCCAGAGGCAGTTGCAGCGTTAAATGACTATCAAAAGTTTATGGGAGAGCAGAAGGGGCAAGTCGCTGATGAGCAGTTTGGAAAATATGAAACGGTGTACGACGTATTAACAAAAGAATTATATGGAGCAATTAATCCCGGCATTGAAGAAGTAGCACATCTAAAGACGATAAAGGATTATTACGCACTTAGTCTCGTTTTTACAGGGCTCAATAAGGCGCTAAAAGGTGTGCCTGCATTTGATGAAGCAGCTGGCGATTTAGAAAGTCAATTGAAAAGCAAAGAGGTCATGACCAGCATAAAAATTGGCAAAGAGTATTACAAGTACATGGAGAAGTTTAAGGAAATGGAATCACAAAAAGATTTTAAACGAACCGAAGAACATGCCAAAGGCTATGAGAAATATTTAGATAAGTATATTATTAAGAAATCACCAGATTCAGTTTATGCAAAAGCGGCGCAGCTGGCGATAGATGAGCTAAAAGACTTGGCAAAGCCGATGCGAAATCCTGGTGATTACGTATCAGTATCTGGCAAATAAATAAGCGAGGCTAATATTTAATAACCAATAAAGAAATTATTTATGGTCGTAATTGAGATCTTCTTTGATCTCATGTCCGAGTGCGGCATAGGTCGCATATTTATAGAGATCACCTAACGTTGGGTAATTAAAGCAGGCGCGATCGAACAGTTCCATACCGCCATTCATCAACATGGCGACCAAGCCAATATGAACGAGTTCGGTTGCTTGTTCGCCAACGGCGTGCACGCCGATTAATTTATGGTCTGATTTTCTAAAGAGTAGTTTTAACAGCCCATCTTGATCGCCAATTAATCGCCCCCGTGCATTGTCGCAGTAGGGGGCTAACCCGACAATATAATCTTCACCAGCATGTTGAGCGGCTTGCTCAGTAAGACCAACCATGCTGGCTTCGGGAATCGTATAAATGCCGGTCGGTAATAATGTGGAACGTGCTTTGTGACCAATGCCAAATGCATGCCCCATGGCAACTCGAGCTTGCTCCATACCGGTTGCTGCCAGTGCGGGGGCACCAATAACATCACCGGCAGCGTAAATATGCGGAACCTCTGTTTGATACCACTCATTGACTGAAATTAATCCGCGGTTCCCAGGCGTGAGACCTGCGGCTTCTAAATTTAATGAACTGGTGTTGCTGCATCGTCCGGCTGCTACCAGGACATCACTACATGTCAGTGTTTTTCCGGACGTTAGGGAAATTGTCACATCACCTTTTTCTGGTGCCTCGCAAGCCGTGACGCGTTCTCCCCAGTGAAAAGTAATACCCTGCCGTTCCATGGCATTTTTAATAGCCGCGCTGATATCGTGATCTAAAAAGGCTAATAATGTATTGCGCCCATCAACAATATGCACTTCGATACCAAGGGTAGCAAATGTGCACGCATATTCACAACCAATAACACCTGCTCCTACGACGATTAATTTTTTAGGTAGTTCTGTTATCTCTAAAATTAAATCAGAGTCATGGACATGTGGATGTTCAAAAGGAAAAGTTTCTGGACGTAGTGGTGACGACCCGGTGGCAATTAATATAACCGCAGCAGTCAAATATTTTGTTGTGCCATCAGGGGCTACAACGATGACCGTATGTGGGTCTGCTAGGGTAGCTTCCCCAATTATTAATTCAGCATTGCGCTGTGATAAATTCGTTCGGCAAATACCACGCAACGCAGCCTGGACATTTTCTGCGTGATATTGCACTTCTTCAATATTGGCTTGGTGATCTAAGCGCACCTGCAAGCCCAGTATGCGCGAACGCCAGCCAGATAATAAGTGCGCACTTTCGCGTAGCGCTTTACTGGGAATGGTACCAGTGTTGATTCCTGCTCCGCCAACCGCTTTAGCGCGTTCGATGAGCGCGACCTTTTTGCCAAAATAGGATGTCATTAAGGCGCCAGTGCTGCCAGCAGGGCCGGAGCCAATGA
>JAHEDF010000629.1 GCA_024641365.1 Planctomycetota bacterium
GTGGGATATCAGTTGGTTCTCCACCATAATTATGCCGGTAACAGGTATCAGGTAATAACGTGCGTGCAGTGGCCATGCTCATTTGTTCGCCGGTGCCATCCATTGCACCTTTCATTTCATTATAAACTACACCTTTACGTTCGCCGCTCTGACCCTTGGGTTCCAAGCGATGGCCTTCTTGGGCAAAATCTAAGGGATGAATTAATGGTGCAAAAACAGCATCTAAATAGACGTCTGTCAAATTATCAAAATCTTTGGTGACCTGACTGGCAAACGGATAACAGGTCATGTCCGGAAACGTCATGGCGTTCATAAATGTTTGCAGTGAGCGTCGCAACATTTGAAAAAATGGATCACGAACCGGATAACGTTTGCTGCCACATAAAGTGGTGTGCTCTAAAATATGTGGCAGTCCGGTTGAATCTTCCGGCAAGGTTCTAAAGCCAACCACAAAAGCACGGTGGTCATCAGCACAGGCCAAGTGATAGTGTACGGCTCCGCATGGATGTTGATATGTTTGTAAGTTAACACCCAGCGCCGGTACTGCATGTTCTGTGGCTAAAGTAAAAGCTGTTGCAGTCATGGCGGGAGCATTGCCTAGATCATAGTGAGACAAGAGGAGTCCTGGTAAGAACCCGCATGCCATATGTTTCGGTGTTTTGTAAGAGCGCCAAATTACGATTAGATGGGTTTAAATAGTCCGTAATTATTATAGTTGAGAGAATGGGACGCGATGGTCACGACATTTTATGTATAAAGTTCTGGAAACACACGCACTAGATGACGCATGGCGTCCCAACGTCCTGGCATTCCAGATTTGCAGTGAAAGCGATGATATTAATAACGTTTTCGTAACATTTTATGACATAAAGGCAGAATTTTTTTTGATAATAAAGTCAGTGATGTCCCCATGCTGAGACACCCAGTGTGCCAGCTACTGTGGCACTAGAATCAAGCGGAGCGCTGAGGTTGGGTTGCGATTATGTTACAATTGAAGTACGGTCATTATGCAAATGCCTCCAGAATCTGAATCAAAGTTGATTAATGGACGATACTCGCTGTTACGTGAGTTAGGGCGTGGTTCTACGGGGCGTGTCTTTGCTGCCTGGGACCACAATTTAGAGCGCGAAGTCGCGGTAAAAATTTTAGACCATACTTTAGCTGACGATAACGAAATAGTCTCCCGTTTTGAGCAAGAAATTAAATATACCGCACGGCTTAACCATCCTGGTATTGTGGCCTTGTTTGAATCGGGACGCATGCCAGATAATGCTCGTTGTTATTTCATGTCGTTGGCACGTGGTTCATCATTGGAATCACATATTGAAAAATTAAAGGACAATGCAGATCACTGGCGACACTTTGCCTTGATCGAACGCCTAACTTTATTTTTAAAATTATTAGAAGTGATTTCGTATGCACATGCACAAGATATTGTGCACCGCGATTTGAAACCGGCTAATATTATGCTTGGCTCTTACGGTGAAGTCTGGGTATTAGACTGGGGTTTGGCACGTAGTTTACGTGAAGATACCATGAATCCACCAACAGCGATGGAATCTGCGTACGATGAAATGTTTAATGAATCGACTCGGCCAGAAGCGGCGACCGTTATTATGGACGCGGATGGTAAAGTGCAGACGCCATCCTTAGCAGAGCCAGAGAAAAAGGGGATGGCAGAAACGGATAAAACACATCCGAAGCCGATCTCAAGCACCATTATTCAGCGTAATAAAATGCGCGAAAAACAAGATGCTTCTTCTCGCTTCCATACTGGTCCCAATCGCACGACAAATAATGAAACCTATCCAACGATGGGAACCAGAACTTCTGGTAGTCAACGCTTAGTGCGCAGTACGCAATTCGGACAAGTATTGGGTTCACCTGCTTACATGTCGCCAGAACAAGCGCGTGGTGAATCGCAACAAGCGGACAAGCGCACTGATATTTATTCGATGGGCGTAATTTTATATGAATTGCTGACGCTTCACACGCCGTGTGAAATGCAAAAGGATGAAAATGTCCTGCAATTTATTAAACGTGTACAGGTTGGCGAACGACAAAAATTATCAGATTATTGGCATGATGCACCACAAGCCTTACATGTCATTATTGAATGGGCTTTAGCGTTAGATGCTCAAGATCGCTATCCCGATTGTGAGGTTTTTGCTGGCGAATTGCGGACATTATTGTCGCAGTTGTCTGCATCATTTAGCGAAATTGAACGCCAACGATTAGCCAAGGAACGTGAAGGTGCGTGGTTGCCAGCTGGTAGTTGGGATTTTGCGGCGATTAATGATTTAGGACCATTTGCTAGTAC
>JAHEDF010000148.1 GCA_024641365.1 Planctomycetota bacterium
GCCGTCGATAATACGACGCCGACGAGCAATCGGCCACTGCGTGGTGGTAAGGCGACCATGTATGAAGGCGGTATTCGTGTACCGTGGATAATATCGTGCCCATCTATTACCAAACCGGGTTCAACAAGTGATGCACTGGTACAAACTACAGATTTATTACCTACGATTTTGGAATTACTTGCAATTAAACCACACAATGAAACGACTTGTGATGGCATCAGCATAGTACCAGCATTGAAACACCAACCATTACAACGCGACGCAATTTTTACTTTTTTTCCACATGCACCACCAGTTCCTGATTGGTTACCGCCTTCAGCCGCTATACATGTTGGTGACTGGAAATTAATTCGACTCTTTCATTATGGCGATAATAAAAAACACGACTATCGGCTTTATAATTTAGCCGACGATATTGGCGAACAAAATAATCTTGCTGCAACACAGCCAGAGAAAGTTCAGGAATTGGATACACGCTTAGAGCATTTCCTGAAGCTTACAAACGCGGTTGTTCCGGAGCCGAATCCCGCATTTGACCCAGCGCAATACCATCCAGAAGCCATTGGAATCGGTAAGGCAAAGCAAACTCATTAAATAGCTGTTTGCGTGCCGTGACGATTGTCACTCTCGGTGCCAAAGCAGGGTGTTAGCTCGCTTGCACTTTAAGGGATTATTATAGGGTCGGAGAGCATCAAAATTATTCGGTTTTACTCGTAAATATTGACGCTATCTGCTGTTTGAGCGCGAAAGGATTCCCATGCCAGCTATTACTCGCCGCACTGCTCTTCAACTTGGCGCAAGTGGATTTCTGACGCTGACCGCTTTTTTACCACTGCTTGGCTGTGAAAAACCTGGAACCCACGTTGCAGAAGAACTTGATTGGCAACGTTTTGTTGATCAGATTAATCAAATAGCTCGCACGCAACACGAAAAATCATGGGATCAAGCACAGTATCTCACCAAAGTACGCGACATATTACTGGGCTGCCGCATCTCAGATGACCACGTGCAAAAAATAATCCAGAACTACAAGAATGCGCATCGTAATTTCCCCGAAATTCGCGACATGCATCGCACAACTGAAGTGCAGGTCTGCCTTTTAGAATTTGAACCAAACGAACGGATCGCACTGCATGATCACCCGGACATGACTGGCTGTATTCGTTGCATTGAAGGGGAAGTGCGCATTTGCAATTTCACCGAGATTGGCCCGGGCGATAAAGCCAATCACATTAAATTGACCCTCGATAGTGATGTAACAATGGTTCCTGGCAGTACGGGTGCGCTTACCAGCACAACCGCCAACCTGCATGATCTGCATGCTAAAAAATTTACTCGATTAATTGATGTCTTTACCCCACCGTACAATAAGGATCGCAGTAAACGCTCACGCTGGTTTGATCTAAACAGTCAAGTTGTTGCTGGGAAAAAGGATTATATTGCCACTGTTAAAAAATAATGAGTAACTCACCACATTTATTTTTTACTCATGTTGCGTTATAGCATGCTGTTTTCTTCTTCCCACGATAATTTATGCATTAAATAGCTGAGGACTTGAGCGTCCTGCTTTAATAATCCCCTGCTTCCATTAGTTGTATTTCTACCGCCATGTGGTTTTTCTGGACAATACATTGTCATTTTGTGCCACGGCGCTCACGCAGGGCACATTTAGGATTTCGTCAGGTTATAGCACGAGTTTGTCAGGCCTGAATAATATACTTGCTGGTAAGTATTTCATACCCGAATCGTCACCCATGCTCGGCTTTAGACACTTTAACTAATATAAAACAACACCGGCTATTAAGGTCATATCATGAAATATCTTTTTACTTTCTGCCTCCTTTTTACAGCGCTTGCTCAAACGTTACTGAGCGTCGAAACAACGCCAAGCAAAGCGCCTGGCATAGTTATCTTAGAATTATTTACATCAGAAGGATGTAGTAGCTGCCCGCCAACTGAAAAAAAGTTACAACAATTTATTCAATCAACGCAAGAAAAAGGACTGCCCATACATCTCATTTCCTACCACGTTACTGTGTGGGACAAATTAAAACATGGTGACCACGGTATGTGGAAAGATCGCTATGGCGATGTAAAATTCACTGAATTACTTAAAGCCTATTCCGCTATTCATCCACACCCTGCAGGCGTAATAGCCACACCGAGTATTTTTGTAAACGGTGCACAATCTGCTAGTAAAAAAATTAACACTCTTATAGATGAAGCTTTGCAAACACCAACCAGCGCGACAATTTCTGCGGCATGGGATACAAATGGTAAATTAACATACAATGTAACGGGTGGCGATAAAGATGCGCAAGTCATATTTGTGCTACGTGAAAGTAAAATTTCTTCACAAGTTACCGCTGGTGAAAATCACGATAAAACGTTAACTCATGACTTTGTTGCACGCTGGCGTACAGCTATGTCATTAGCCACCCAACAATCCGGCACTGTTGACGTTCATATTCCAGAAAATATCGATCGCCGTAATGCCGATCTACTCATTTTTATTCAGCAAGCAAACTTAGGCGTACAAGGAGTAACCGTACAATCGCTGCCGACCATATAAGATAAATATGTTCCTAACTACCCTTCAAAATGCTTTTGCTCCCAATTTTTCGCAGCATTTCATTTACCCAAAGTGAGGAACTCTCACACTGAGCAAGTCAGCGCCCGCATGCTGAAAGCTACGCCAGGTCTTACTTGCAGAAATTGCGCTCTAGTCATGATTGCTGCCCGTAGTTATGGGCGATTAGCTCAGTGGCTAGAGCATTCGCTTCACACGCGAGGGGTCACTGGTTCAAATCCAGTATTGCCCACCATAACAGATAACCCCAAGTGTTTAAAGCACTTGGGGTTATCTCTTTTAGAGAGCAGCGACTCCCTTGTCCATGCGCTTATCACTTTTCACGCATAAGAACCCTTCCTGCATTAGTGAGACTTGGCCTGTGACATGAGTCATCTCAACCGCGCTAGTCGTATGAGCTGACTAACAACCTATTTTATAGCGAATCAGTCTTTTTCGTACATTGTATCTCTAATTGTGGCTAAAACGATTTCTCTGTCGATGCAATCCGCTCTAAATTCCTTGTTTTGCACGATAATAAAACATTTCACAATACAATTCTGTTATTAATTAGCATTAGTTCTATCTTATTTTTCCCTTATTGGCGTTTAAAATATGGTTAAATATTTTTTTCTTGAAATTATTTTTATTTGAAAATGCTTGTTTTATATTCAAAAAACATTTTCAAAACTGATATTCAGTTGATTAATTCCGTTTATGGCCACAGCATTCGTTAATTCAAAAACCCCACCTCATCATCGAAGTAACTCGTTAGCGCAAGATGCCATTTGGTTGACTTGGTCTCCTGCCTTTAAAAAGTTTATTCGCGAGCTAAAGACGTCTGGCTCAATTAACCGGCGCATTAAAATGGTCGAAGTGCCAGAGTGCAAGCCATATGGGAAAACATATACTACTAATTTGCATAAATTACATAGTCACGAGCAAAGTGCCTTGTTACATTTTGCTGAAGACCTTTTGCGATATGAACCGAAAAAGAAGGCGTCTTGTTTTCATGGAATGATGGAGCCGCTCCTAAATAGGCGTGAGCTACGCAGTCTATTTACGCTCTTACGTGAAGCTTTTATCCATATTTTAGGACGTCCATCACAAGCACTCTATTCGCCTGTTACCCCCGAGCGTCGCGATCCAGGGTTTAATCTGCACGCTGATTTATTTCTCACTAATCGCTTGTGGTTGGTGTTTGATGATGTGCCAAATGATGGCACGGGCTCCACTTTACTGGTCAGCAAAAAGGATCTTCTAGCGATTGTAAAAAAGCACAAAAAAATACCCGATAAAATAATTGCTGATTTATCAGACATTATGTCACGAACACTAACGCGCGATGCTTATAATTATTGCTGGAGCATTGTTCACGGTCCCAGCCGACCATGGCACAAGTCGTTAAATGAGCAATTGCAAGAGGCTGCTTACAACATGGCATTTAAAACAGGTGAAGGGTATTTAATTGATGACCGTCAGTGGCTTCACGGCCGTACAGCGGTTTCGATTAGCGTGACCGCTTCTCGATTCCACCGCCTGACCTTCTAATACTATCTAAGAAATTAACCTGCACCCTTCATGGCATAATAAATTTGAATACAGCCAAAAAAGATACTAAATGGACCACAAATTTTAAGTAAGGTACTATATTTTGCCATCCATATCGCATTGCGTGTTGGATCACTGCTTATTGGAATATAGCCATACGCTGTAATGAGCGCATAAATACCAATGCAAATTGGCAGCAATCCTTCATAAACCATAAGTCGATACTTTCACACTGATAAAATTTGATGATGTCTTAAGGAACTGAAAAAACTTTATAGGCGACATATAAGCCGATAAAGAATGCCACAATCAAGACAATGAGTTGCATTAAGCGCCCATTCTTTTTGGCCTCAATAATACCAATAGCTTTTATTAAGGTCTCCTCGCGCTCCGACAGTCGCCCGCCCATTTGTTTCTTTTTTGTTATTTGAATACGCAGCGCATGATTGCATTGACTAATCTCGCCACCCGTTTCCGCTTTTTCCAAACGGTCAAACAAATTATCAATGATAACCTGGATGTCTTCAAGTGATTGCGTGCTCATAAGTAGTACTCTTGCTGATAATGACGGACGGTAAAGTAAAAGTCACCGGCTTCAACCAGACCTAACTCAATATCTGATTATTATTGGTCCATAGCGGTTGGTCTATTCACGTATAAAAATCACGTCTCTATACTCTGTTTCTCCAAGATTATTGAGGAATTCTCTCATTTGATCAATCTGAATGAGCCTAAATGAATCTCCCTCCGATAAAGCGGCATGCGTCCAGAATCGTTGCACAATAGTGGCAAATGCATCCAGTGACAGACCTGATCGCTGAATCGCGTACGGCCAGATCTCAGATACTGCTGGTATTCCACGTCCAAGTAATTCTTCCGCTCCGGTTAATGCGTGCCCTTCAAATCCCTGAACGTCAATCCAAAACAATCCAATATCATCAGGATTTATTCCGGCTTCTTTTAACTGCACATCAATACGACGAACAGGAACATGCAAAGTCTGACGATTTCCCTCATTAAAATGTCCGCTGACATTTGCAGTCCCTTCAGTAGAGCGTATGCGATTATCGCCAAAATTAGTTGGGTCTAACTCCAGAACTAATGTTGATTCCGAGCTTCCAGCGGCAATTGGAAAAATTGTCGTTTGATTAGTAAAACCATTTTCTTCGATATTCATTTTGAGCAAATCAACATTTCTAGGTGTTGGTTCAATTGCAATGCATCGGTCGAAAAGTCTCTTCCGTAATAATGAAATCACTATTACTCCAATATTGGCACCAACATCAATAAAGCTTCGTTTTTCTTTGGATAATCGCTTCGTTTCCGTTAAATACTTTACAACTTGGTTGACCCAATCGGCTTCGTACCCACCAAGTGTATATAAATGTTTACCAATAGCGTTATCACTAGTATAAACGGTAAATTTACCTTGTGGACAATCAACATGTGCTGTTTTAGATATTTTTTTAACAATACCCCACTGCGCGACGGATGTTTTTTTTAATGCGTTGCCAACCTGTTAATCGCTTAGCCATATCTACCTTCCGAATAGAAGACATGTTACATCCAGGGTTAATTTAGACAAGGCTTTCAAATTACGAGATACGGTTGTTTCATCTGATCAGTTTAGATGGCAAGAAATCTAACAATGGCTTCGCGCTATTAAGCGTAACCGTAATATTCAGTTAATACATAGTGACTGATATTAGCTCAGTCACTTAAGTACATGATATCCTCTGAGCTGTCGTGACAGTTGATCACCAAATCACGTAATTAGTAAAATAGTTAAAACAAGGCAGATTAATAGACTGCAAATTTGTGGAATTTGCCTGTGGATTTTGATAAGGAAATTCGAATACCAAACTAGTTTGTGCAGGGGCAAAGCCCCTACGGCCGATGGCCTACCCACGGCCTTTGTCGGACCTATTTTTTCCACCGGTGCGGTTGAAAAAATCAGCGCATCGGCTGCGCCAATTATATGCGCCGACCTGCCCTCGGCGACCGATGCATTTCGACGCGTTGCTATTGAGATAAAAAAATACGCGCCGAATTATCGACGCGTGTTTATTGGAAATATGGTGGAGATAAGGAGATTCGAACTCCTGACCTGTTCATTGCGAACGAACCGCTCTACCAACTGAGCTATATCCCCGTTACCAATGGCCTGTTTTTTAAACCCTCACACAAAAATTTCCAGCAGCTTTTATGTGCTTCTCACAAAAATTTTGGCCCCAATCGGTTCGAAAAAACTTCAAGAGTACCCCATATGCAAGGCGCCCGAAGACGAAGTTTGGTCTTCCAAATGAGGATGAGGCAACGCCGCAGATGGGTGCTATTGGCGTTTTTTACTCAAGTAGGCGGCCGAGGTGGACGCACGCCTCTTCAGATAAGTGCGAGCTGCGCTGCACGGTCAACCCGCCACGTAACGCTTCTTGGGTAATTTGTCGCTCTAAATAATCAATTGATGCCGAATTAGATGGGAGTCCAAATATAGCAAACCGTAAATCACCACCTGCATAAATAGGACTTTCACCAATTTGTTGTAAACGTAAACGGAAAGCAGCAACCAATGCCATCGCCAGACCATCCATTTGGCTAAATTCGCCTTCTAAACCTTGGGCATTTATCGCGGCTTCAACGGTAATACGACCACGATAATTACCCTGCATTAAATGCGGGCCTGATAATAATGGCAGGCGCATTTCCTGTAATTGTCGCAGTAATAAAAAGTCATCGTTGTAAGTCGCAATACTGACACGACCGCCTGGAAATGGCCAACGCGCTAATAGTGGTGTTCGTCCATCGCAATATAAATATACAAAACAAATTTGTGATAAGGCGGTAATATGTTCAACCAGTGTTGTGGCACCACGTTCTAAATGTCCCAAAATACTCGGCGGTAATACAACGCTCACGCGACGCCAATGACGTTTGGATTCTGCCGCTAAACTAAAGGCCTGGGTAATAACTTGCCACGGATTGCTGGTGCCATCAATGGTAGCAGTGTAGTGCGAACCGCGTTGTGGATCATCAAAACCATCAACCCATAAGCGCCCACGACAATATAACGCCGTTACTTGTGCGGGAACACGTTCGGTGAGTGATAATTGTTCCAACACCGCACGCCCACTACCCAATACCGCTTGTTGTCCGTCTTTGGCTCGTTCAATCATACGTTGCACTAATGGACGTTCGATACGCAACGGTGCGCGCTCTGATGCTAAATCATGCATGCCACATCGCACTAATGCCGCATCCACCAAACTTAATAATAATGGTGTGCTCAATTCAGTTAATGAACTGTCTGCTAAATTCGCTTCGACTTGTACAATAGCATCATCTGCCGCTTTGGCGTGTATGCCGTATCTGGTCACTAATAATTCTTGCACCCACAAACGATCCCACGCACGACGACGACCATCAGGATCAACCACGTATAAATGTGGCGTCGCATTTTGCTCACCTAATACCCGACGCGCGCGGCGGAATCGTTCGCGTGCATCGCGGTATCGCGTATAGGCAATTGCTGCTTCGTAATTACCACTTTCCTGTAATACATGCACCACTGCGTCTTGCACATCTTCAATGCCTAAGCTGGCTTGATCACAAGCGCGTTCTAAATGTTCCATCACCACGCGTGCTAATTCTTCTGCCTGCGCATTATCTTCAATGCCAACCGCCTGTTGGGCACGGGTGATAGCTAAATTGATGCGTAAGACATCGAACGGCACTAATTGGCCGTCGCGTTTGACTACCGTGGTTGGTTTCATTTCGCAGCGTCACCTTCACCTATGACACGACGCAGCTCATGCATGAATTCATCAAGATCTTTAAATTGCCGATAGACGGACGCAAAGCGTACGTAGGCGACTTGATCTAAACGATGTAATTCTTCCATAACGCGGCGACCAATTTCGACACTGCTAACTTCACGTAATCCTTCGCTGAGTAGATGGTGATAAATTCGATTTGCTGCTGCTTCTAAATCTTCAACTGGAATTGGTCGTTTTTCACAGGCAACCGTCATGCCATGTAAAATCTTTTTGCGATCAAAAGTTTGGCGGCGACCATCTTTTTTCACCACCATCATGGTTTCTTCGCCTTCCACGCGTTCATACGTGGTAAAGCGTTTACCGCAGTGATCACATGCACGACGGCGACGAATAGCGGTGCCATCATCAGTGGCTCGCGAGTCGATTACTCGGTCTTCGTCATTATTACAAAATGGACAACGCAACGCTCACTCCGAACACAGTTAACTGGGTTTTGGGAGCGGCAGCTTAGACGCACAACTGGTCGCGCAAGAGCGGCCAAAGGCTGGACGG
>JAHEDF010000630.1 GCA_024641365.1 Planctomycetota bacterium
CCCCATCGCACCTACATCACACTTGATGACCGAAACTATTTGGCCTTGGCGCTAAACGATCCAGAGGGCTTCCTTGCCAGCTTACCAGAACGGGTGACGATTGATGAAATTCAACGGGCTCCGGAATTAACACTGGCCATCAAGCGCAGCATCGATGCCAAGCGCCGTCCCGGTCGCTTTTTATTAACGGGATCAGCTAATTTATTACAGTTACCGCGCCTAGCTGATTCGCTCGCAGGACGTATGGAATGTCTGTACCTGCATCCATTAACAGAATCTGAGAAGAGTCGCTCTGCTGGCAAATTTCTGAAAATCTGGTTGTCGGGTAAATTAAAAGCGACGTTGCCTCCGAGTCGTGGTCCCGCAATTAGCTCTGTGCCGGATCGTCTGGTCGCTGGCGGCTATCCCGAAGCTTATGTACGTTCCCCACGCCGAGCACGGACATGGCAGCAACAATATGTGCGATCAATTATTGAACGCGATATTCAGGATATCGCCGAGGTCAAAGATGGGCATGACGTGGCACGCTTGCTGGAATATTTAAGTAATCAAACTGCCTCGCTATTAAATGTGTCGACCACAGCGAGTGACCTTGGTCATACCCGCCCAACCATTGAACGCCATGTTAGCCTCTTAGAAAAATTATTTCTGGTACGCAGATTGCCAGCATGGCATTCCAATCGTAATAAGCGTTTAGTTAAAACTCCAAAAATATACCTATGCGATAGCGGGCTGGCTACTGCCCTAGCTGACTTGCGTTCAGAACAGTGGAATCAAGAACGCACAAGATTTGGTCACGTATTGGAATCATTTGTGGTACAGCAATTTATTGCGATGGGAACGTGGCACGATGGCGAACCACGTTTTTATCATTACCGAGACAAAGATCAGGTCGAAGTCGATCTGGTCATAGAAATTGGTGGCGGTGTCTGGGGCGTAGAAATTAAAGCGGCGGCCAGCGTAAACACCGCAGATGGAAAAGGATTGCGACGTCTGGCCCAAACTGCCAAAACAAAATTCCGCGGTGGCATCGTGCTGTACGATGGCGACGCTGTGCTGCCTATCGATACAGCCCTAAACCTGCATGCGGTACCCCTGACAAAGCTCTGGGAACTTTAAACTATGCCGAATATTATAAATCCAACTACGTCGCTCCTCCAGAGCTTATAATTTATTATGATATTTTCCCGGGGTTACGGCATTCGCCTCCACCCCGGGCTATTTTACATTCGCTCCGCTGGAGCTCTGGAATTTAATAATTTTGCATGACGCTTGTTTTAAAATGTTTATTCGCCATTCGCCGTTCGCCGTTCGCTGTTCGCCAACCATTCAACATCCAATTGGAAAATCCCGCCCGCCGAGCAGCGGTGAGCGGATACAATGGGCGCAGCACATCCGCTCATTTTTTCAAAGCGAAGCGCATGAAAAAAAGATGCGACAAAGGGGCGCGGGGTTTGGGGTGGAACCCCGAAACAAAGAGCCCCGCCCAACGAGCAACGGTAATCGGGCATAATGGGAGCATCGCGACCGCCCGATTATTTTTTCCTAGCGCAGCGTAGAAAAAAAGTTGCGACAAAGGGTCGCGGGGTTTGGGGCAACGCCCCGAAAAAATAACCGATAGCCATCAAATATTATTTACTCCTAATTGGAGTCATTCAGTTGGATCATTCAATTGAGTCACCATGAAATTTTTATAAATAACCTGCTTGGTCGACATATGTCGTATTCCAATACGACCATGCTCAATTAATGGTGGGTTACGGTCATCAGTATTTATTGATGTATCCCAAGTGTGATGCAGAAGGCGGTTGTTATTTTTCGCATCGTACATGGTGAACGTGAGGTGCGGTGATCTTTTCTCAAGAACGATGTGATAGGTTTGTCCGGTTTTTAGGCCGTCGTATTCCAACATCGGTTGAATTATTGTTCTTTAGATCCTTTACCTGTTCTTTAGATCCTTTAGATCTTATTCGCTCCTGAGTCCTAAATAGGAAGTGTAATGTCCTAAATGCGGATGGCACCTGATTCGTTTACATATGTATAGTTTGGTAGGATTTGCAGCATACCTTTCTCGCTAGGATTCATCCCTATGCAGACAATGCGTACCACCCTAGCAGGGTGCTAAAAAACAGCACCCTGCTAGCTTTTGAAAAATCCCGGGGCGACTTGCAGTCGCTATTTTCCCGGGATTTTTCAAAATAGACTCTTAACCAAAGGGGGCCAGACGGCCCCCTTCAACCCCCGCAGGCTACTTTTTCAGCAGCCTGCTAGTGCAGACAACGAGATCCATGCGCAACTCACTCATTAT
>JAHEDF010000149.1 GCA_024641365.1 Planctomycetota bacterium
AAAGAACCGAAGAACCGAAGAACCGAAGAACCGAAGAACCGAAGAACCGAAGAACCGAAGAGGAAATCTGTGCTTTTTTCAATAACCACAGGATTTCCACCTTAGTATTTCGCCGTTTCTCCGGTCCTCCATGTAAGTGTCTTATTATTTAGGATATAGCGAGCCGGAATTGGTATTAGAAAACAACACCACCTGAAATAAATGCCGCCATTCCGTCACCACTTGCATCATGTAAAATATAATCTGTCGCTAAATAAGCACGATTAATTTCATAACCAACTTCAACACCAAGCATAATATTATTTAAAAAGCGATAATTCGCACCAACGTAAAGGCCCGCTTGAAATCCAACGCCAACTGCTGATTCACGCACTTCGTTAATGGTACCTCCCATATATAAAAGACCATCAGCAGAGTCTATCCCATCATCAGTTTCCACATAGCCAACCATGACGCGGCCACCACCTTCAAGACGCAATCCGTCCAACACCACCACACCAAGACCTAAGCGGCCACCGACACCAATTTGTGTTGAATCAAATTTATTCATGTTCGGTTGTTTGGCTTCCAATTCGCGGTAGGCAACTTCCAGACCACCAACCAAGCCAACACCTTCACTCGGACCCCAACCAAATAAGATACCGACTGAGGTGCCATCACCATCTTTTAATTCACGTGATGAATTATACTGGTTTCCGGCAAAATCTGCTGATTCCAAATCTAATGAATCAAATCCGGGCACGACACCGACTTGGAGCTGTAATTCCACCCCCGACGCCACTGTCGGCACCAGCAGGCCGGCACCAAAAATTACCGAGATTAATGATGTATAACGCATAATAGCTCCTGAGTAAGTTGCATAGGTATCGCAGTAACACGTGCTGAATCAACACACAATTCTTCCGTTAATGCAATGCTTAGTGACAAACAAGCATGTCGCTATTTTATACCAAAAATGAGTCCGTGATTAAACCAAGCGAGCCATGTGATGCTAAAATAGATAACTGATAAACCAAGCGAGCAAAGCGATGCGACGATTACCAAAAGTGATCTAGCAAGCAAAGCGATGCAGATAGATAGCTGATAAACCAAGCAAGCAAAGTGATGCGAGGAATAAAACTAAAATAGATAACTGATAAACCAAGCGAGCAAAGCGATGCGACGATTACCAAAAGTGATTAAGCAAGAAAAGCGAGCCAATTAGAGAAAATAATTAATTCAAAAAATAACGTTCTAATTAAAATAACTGTTGCAGGTCCAGGAGCGGCAGAGCTCCTGGCGGGTGTAGCGGGCAGCGCCCGCGAGCAACAATCCCCCGAGCGAGCCTGCGCGAGCGAGCGGGGACCAGGTTTGGTTTTGTGCAGTGAAGCGTAGTGCAACGAAGCGTAGCGAAACAAAACGCAGTGCCGCAGGCGCTGTACGACGATGACTGATAGCCACGCAGTGGCACCTGCGCAGCAGGCAAGCCACACAGTGGCGCAGTCAGTCAGCGGCGCAAACCGCAGCTAACCTCCATGGCACTTCTTAAATTTCTTCCCACTCCCACAATGACAGGGATCATTGCGCCCAGGCAATTTTGTTTCTTTTACAAATGGTTTTTGCGCCGGTGTATGTCCTTCAATATACACCCACTTCCCATCGACCTTACGAAAATTCGAGCGTTCCCTATGCGACAAATCTTTGCCACCAATTTTAAATTTCGCACTAAATTCCACGATGCCGGTGGTATCATTCGGTCCGCCATCAATGACTTCAATAACTTCTAAACCAGTCCATTCAGATTTGCTCGACCACTCATCAGCCGACGTGCGATCGAATTCGCCACCATTTGCTGGGTCATCAGTTTCCATAACATAATCAACATTTCCCACTGCATACGCACTGTAGCGTGAGCGCATTAAACCTTCGGCTGTGGTAGGAAAACTTTTCTTAGTAATAAATGGTTCACAACATTCGCCATACGTTTTACCGCTGGTGCATGGACATGGGGCAGTGATTTCGACAGATGAAGCCATGGTGAATTCCTAAAAACAAGGTGGCGAGTAGCCACTGAGTTAGTTTGTGTTAATTGTTGTCGGTGAGGGTTTCTATCTCTTCATTGAGTTCCAGCCAGCGTCCTTCTTGCTCGTCTAAGCCTGCCGTAACAGACTCTAAACGCGCAATAACGTCCGGCTGATACGTCGTCGGGTCTTTTTCAAGCTGCGTAGAAAGCTGCTTCTTTTCTGCATCTAATGCTGAGACCTTTTTCTCTGTTTGCTTGAGCAGGTTTTTCAAACTACGCAATTTTTCATGTTGCGCTTTTTTATCAGCGCCAGTGATTGCTTTACCGTTATTATTTTGTGACGTGGTTTCTGAAGATGAACTTTCGCCTTCATTCGATTCTTTTTCGATACGATACACATAACCAGCATAGTCATCACCATATAATTCTACTTTGCCATTATTTACTTCGACAATATCGGTCGCCACACGTGATACAAAGGTACGATCATGACTGGTAAAAAATATGGTGCCGTCGTAGGTTTTTAAGGCATCGGCTAACGCTTCGACGGTTTCAAAATCAAGATGGTTCGTAGGTTCGTCTAATAATAAGACCGTACATCGAGATAATAATAAACCCGCTAAACATAAGCGTGCGCGTTCACCGCCCGATAACACCGCAATTTTTTTCTGCACATCAGAACCACGGAACAAAAATGATCCGGCCATATCTAATATACGTTGTGTTGGCGTCATCGGCCCGCCTGCTGATGCAGCGGCTTTTTCTAAATAGCGTTGCACGGTCAGCGATGGGTCCATCGCAGTAAAAACATGTTGTGCATAGGTGCCAACTTCAATGCCATGTCCCCATTTTAATTCGCCATTTTTTGGCGGTAAATTGCCAGCAATGGTTGATAAAAAGGTGGTTTTTCCTTGGCCATTATCGCCAACAACAGCGACATGACGGCCGCGTTCGATTTCAAATTCAATGCCTTCTGCAATGGTTTTATCTGGATAACCAATAGCTAAATTTGCAATGCGAATTGCAGCACCTTGGCGGGCTTCTACTGGTTGAATAGTGATCGTGACGGCCGCCAAATCCCCAGCAACTTCAATAGTTTCTAAGCGTTCTAACATTTTTACTTTTGACGCAGCTTGCGTAGCCTTCGATGCCTTCGCCTTATTTTTATCAACGAAGGTTTGTAATTGTTTACGACGAATTTCTACGTTGGCATTAAATGCTTCTGCCTGTGCGCGTTGTTCTGCTTTATAGGCTAAATAACTTTCAACATCACCGGGATAGAGTGCTATTTGTCCACGCTCAACTTCCATGGTCGATGTGCAGGTTCGCTTTAGAAACTCGCGATCATGCGACACAATTAAAAAACCACCACGATAATCACGTAAAAATCGTTCTAGCAATAATAAGGTGCGTAAATCCAGATAGTTAGTTGGCTCGTCTAAAATAAGAAAATTAGGTTCTTTTAATAACATCGCGCATAATCGGACACGTGTTTGGAAGCCACCAGATAAACTGCGCACGAAACTCGACAGCATCTCGTTTTTTAGCAAAAATCTGCCTGCTATCTGTCCACAACGCCAATCCGGACAACCGGAATAACGCATTAAATAATCAAGCACCGTCTCATCATCACGGAACGGGTCTTTTTGTTCCAAATAACTAAGCCGCAAATCAGCGTGCATGGAAACCTTGCCACCATCGACTTGCTCTTCACCTAAAATTATGCGACACAGCGTCGATTTACCGGCACCATTACGACCAATGATGCCAATACGGTGATCATCTTGAATCGCGACTGTTGCCCCGTCCAAAATAGCGGTCGAGCCATAGTGTTTATGCACGTCAGCAACGTTAATAAATGTGCGGGTCATAAGTTAATAAGTATCGTTATATGCGACAAGGAAAGAAAAAGGACCTGCGAAATGCGAAGGTCCTTTCTTATTATTTAACTGACAACGTATATTCCACTGCCTCGCATAACGCTTGCCAGCTGGCTTCGATGATATTTTCATCGACGCCGATGGTGCCTATGCTTTTACCGTGGTACTGATGCTCAATTAAAACACGTACTTTTGCTGCTGTTCCATCAGCACTGTTGACGACACGCACTTTGTAATCGACCAAATGTAAATCGGACAATTGCGGAAATGATGGTGTGAGTGCCGCCATTAATGCATGTGATAACGCATCAACAGGACCATGACCCTCGGCGACTTCTAAACGCGTTTCATTGCCAACATCTAATTTGACCGATGCTTCAACTAAATCGCGCGCATCACCTGGGGTTCCTAATCCATGAATACGATAATGATGTAATTTAAAAGTTGGTGTTGATGCGCTAACCAAACGACGCACTAATAAATCAAAACTGGCTTCAGCGGCTTCATAACTGTAGCCAGAATTTTCGCGCATCATAACGGCATCTAAAACCGTTTTTAATACGGCATTATCTTTTAATTGCGGGTAACGTTCTGACAATTTTGCCTGCACGTTAGAACGACCGGATAACTCACTGATTAAAATGCGGCGCTCATTACCCACTGAATCCGGTGCAACATGTTCATAGGTCAACGCATTGCGTTGTACCGCACTGACATGAATGCCGCCTTTGTGGGCGAAGGCAGCGCGACCAACATAGGGCTGATTAACCGGACCGTGCACGTTGATGCGTTCCCACACCAAACGACTCATTTCTGTTAATCGCTGACGATGGCCTTCTGGTAAACATTGATAACCTAATTTTAATTCCGCATTGGCGATGACGGTCGTTAAATCAACGTTGCCGCAACGTTCACCTACACCATTAATGGTGCCCTGGACCTGGCGCGCACCTGCTTGGATTGCCGCTAAGGTATTCGCCACTGCCATGCCACCATCATTATGGACATGGATACCGATAACGGCATCTGGTAAACGCGCCTTCAATGTCTGTACTGCTTCCGTTATTTCGTGCGGCATTGCTCCGCCATTGGTGTCGCATAAAATTAGGCGTATCGCACCTGCTTTATACGCCGCTTCAACGGTTTGCAGGGCGTATTCTTTATTCGCTTTATAGCCATCAAAAAAATGTTCCGCGTCATAAAATACCGGACGGCCACTTTGCTCTTTTAAATAAGCAACGGACGAGCGAATCATTTCTAAATTATCTTCTAAGGACACGCGCAACGCTTCGGTCACGTGTAAATCCCAGGTCTTGCCAAAGATGCAGATGATGTCGGCCTTGGCTGCGACTAATTTTTGTAAATTGGGATCATCTTTCGGCGCATTTTTATTATGTCTGGTGGAACCAAACGCCGTGGTTTTTGCCGTGGTTAATTTTAAGAGCTTAACCGCATCGAAGTACGCTTCGTCCTTGGGGTTCGATCCAGGCCAACCGCCTTCGATGTAAGCAACACCAAACCAATCCAAGGCTTTTGTAAGCGCGAGCTTGTCATCCAAGCTTAAATTCACGCCTTCGCCTTGCGAGCCATCGCGTAACGTGGTGTCGTAGATTTCTAGTTGAACGGGTTTGTTTGAGGGAGTTGCAGATGAGGTAGTCATGAGTGTTTTTTAGTGGCCCGTGTGCCGATGGTGACGAAATTAAACGGTCACTTGCGTCAAGCAGGCAAATGGCACATGAGGCTCACGGAAAGGGACTTGCGCTGCGATCGACTAGTGACCGGTACTAATTCGGATGGTAATAATGCGCAGCATGCGCACTTCCTAGGGTCATTTGCCCCGAATAGCAAGGGATGTCTTTGCCCAACCACACTGATCACGTATAGAAATGGATGAAGTTTCCTAGCCCAAGTGATCGTTCCTCTGTCGAAATCTGCCCAATCCCCCCTGTTTCTTGTGCCATCCTTGTTTAGCGTGCATTCCTCAGGAATAATGCCGTGCCCCCGACCGACACCCATGTTTTAAGCGCAAAAGCGATTAGTCGCCTGGGCGTACTTCGCCATTTTGGCGAATTGACCGACGCAGATGCCAGCCACAAAAATTTGACCTTGGTCACGACCGATCATGGCGCGGCACAAGCACCTGAACATATTTCAGTCTCGCTCTTAGTCGATAACGCCGGCATCATTCGTGATGGACGTTTTCGTTCACCAGCAAAAGACGGGCTTAAAGCAGCGTATGATTTAATGATTGAGCAAGCCATAGGTCGCACTTTGGAAGACGCTTCTCGATTCACGCCTCGTCAAGCCGATACGCAATTACGCGATCCTGATGGTTCACCCGTTTTAGAATTAGTCGCTACCAATCACCCGGATGCTGATCATCCCTTTTATGTGCTGCGCAAAGCGCTTGAGCGCCATCAAGGAACAAAAGGACAGGCAGAAGAAGCTGTTGTAACGGCTGGAACCGCTGCTGCTTTACCGTGGTCTGAAGTTGGCTTATTTGAAAAAGTCCGACGCATCGAATCAGTTTTGGACACCCATGTACGACCAGCACTAGCCAGTGACGGTGGCGGCATTGATTTAGTTGATCTCAAAGACGATGAATTAATTGTCCAATATCACGGTGCCTGTGGATCTTGTTCATCATCGGTCGGTGGGACACTTAATTTTATTCAAGACTCGCTTAATAACCATCTTAATACGCAATTGACGATTACGGTTAGCGGGATGGATGAGAGTATTATGGGGCTTTAGTTTCGAGGGCGTTGCCCTCGGGCTCCCACGCACTTTGTCGTTACTTTTTTTCATGCGCTTCGCTTTGAAAAAATGAGCGGATGGCTGCGCCATTGTATCCGCTCACCGTTACTCGGCGTGCGGGTTTTTGTTTCGAGGGCGTTGCCCTCGGGCTCCCGCGTTCCTTTGTCGCGGCTTTTTTTCTTCACTACGTTACGAAAAAATGGGCGGATCGGCTGCGCCGATTATATCCGCCCACCACCGCTCGGCGGACGATCGCCTGGCGGCTCATTTTATTTAACTACGTACATTTCTATCTTCGCAGGCACCACGATAATTGGTCGCGGACGATCGCCTGGCGGCTCGTATTTTTTGGTACTGTGGGTTCTTTTTTGCTTTTCTGGACTTTCACCCGGACAGATAGTTTATGCATAATCTTTATGCATGTGCTGACGATGGGGAAAGGCATGTGAATTTTGCAGTTTTAAATAGCTATTCGTGATTGATTTGTAATAAATCTGCTAGGTATCGATTATCTTTTAAATGAACAGCTTGGCTTTCTTTTCATATCATGAGAAAAGGTGAACACATGTCTTCAATCGCTTATTCAAACTGCATAAAACATGTGATGCTACTCATGCTGTGTGCGTTGTGGGGCAATTCTACCGGATGGGCGGCAGATCCGTCTGGTCCAAAGACGATCATCCCAGAAGAAAAGGATCGCCCTCGGCATGATGGCTTTTTAAAAATTGCTCAGGCTGGTGGGGTCGATTTATTATTTTTAGGCGATTCTATTACAGATGGTTGGCGTCGTGCGGGTAAACCAGTGTGGGATAAATATTGGGAACCATTAAAAGCTGCTAATTTTGGTATTGGTGGTGATCGTACCGAACATGTCATTTGGCGAATTCGCAATGGTGAGTTGGAAGGTATTCAACCAAAACTCGTGGTATTAATGATTGGGACCAATAATTCTGAACCAGCACCCGATGTTGCCCTTGGTATTAAAACAATCATTACTGATATAAATGAACGCTCCCCAAAAAGTCGCATCTTATTATTGGGTATATTTCCACGTGGCGCAAAACCAGAGGGACGTGCACGTAATCAGCAGGTTAATGAGATCATCTCAAAATTTACCGAAAATCGTTCGGTTTCTTATATGGATATTGGATCGGCATTCTTAACAGCTGATGGTACGCTTGAAGCAGATATTATGCCTGATTTTTTACATCCGAATTTAAAAGGATATCAGATTTGGGCAGACGCCATTCATGACACCGTTATACGAATGTTACGTGAAGACCCATCAAAATTATTGCCACCAATTTCCAAACCGTCATCGGTTACCAAGGTCGCTAAATGCGAAGCCATGATCATGAGTGGTAAAGTCGGTGCGGGAGTAAAAGCATTAGAAAAATTAACCACTGACAAGAATCCCGAAACTGCCAACGCTGCGAATGCCAGTTTATCCATTGTAAAAGAATGGAAGACCGCCATCGACGCTGAAATTGAAAAAGTTCAAAAAGAAGGTGACTATTATTTAGCTGTAGAATTAGCTACTGGCATGATGTCCGCCTACACAGGAGACGAAGCTAAATCTTATAAAACAATATTAACTGACCTTAAAAAGAACGATGCCTATGATGCTGGCGTTGCGTTCCAGAAAATTCGCGCCGTGCCGTATATTCAACGCAAAGATCCACGCTTTGCTGCAATGGTAGCAGCTTTTATTAAAAAATATCCAGACGGGTATTATGCGAAATTAGCTGAATCAT
>JAHEDF010000631.1 GCA_024641365.1 Planctomycetota bacterium
CATGCGGCGGCGGCACTATCAACGCCACCAACACCAATAATTGGTATTTGTTTTTCAATCGGCTGTTTTAATACGCGACTTGCCACACGTGCTAAAACAGCGGTGGCACGTTGTCGCAGCGGTGCGCCTGATAATCCACCGGCACCAATTTCATCAATCATACGCGGCGAGGTTCGCAACCCACTACGCGTAATGGTTGTGTTGGTAGCAATTAATCCATTGCAGCCACTTTCTAATGCGACATCGACAGCAGCATCAATACCATCGTCATTTAAATCCGGCGCTATTTTTAATAATAATGGTTTGTTTGGTGCGACCTCATTTAATGCCGCGCGCACACCAACTAATAAAGGGCGTAAATGTGCTTCACCTTGCAGATCGCGTAATCCTGGTGTGTTGGGACTAGAAACATTCACCACCACATAATCAGCCAAAGCACCTAAGGCACGAACCGAGATTTCGTAATCTTGTAAAGCATCTGCTAATTCAACGACTTTTGATTTTCCTAAATTAATTCCGAGCACGCAGGATGGTCGCCGTTCTTTATAGCGCTGCGCTAATCGCGCAGCAACCGCTGCCGCGCCCTGATTATTAAATCCCATGCGATTAATGACGCCTTCATCCGCAATTAAACGAAATAAGCGCGGTTGTGGATTTCCCGGCTGTGCCTGTCCTGTAACTGTACCAATTTCTACATGCGAAAATCCGCACGCAGCTAAGCCATCAATGGCGACACCATTTTTATCGAGGCCGGCAGCTAAGCCGATTGGTGATGCGAACGTCTGTCCCCAGACCTGCTGCACTAACGCTTGATGCTCAAAACCAAACAGCGCTCGCAGCATACCAACTGGCGCAGCGTGCTGCATAGCTCCTATAATCAGGTTATGCGCCAATTCTGGACTGAGTCGAAATAGCAGGGGCTTGAGAAAAGTGGTGTAAGCATCCATCGCGGGCGGGAATGTAAAAGGAGTCCGGAAGTCCGGAAGTCCGGAAGTCCGAAAGTCTTGGCCGTTTATGGCGCAAAGTTACCCCTTTCGTGATTGCACGGCCCTTTTCGTCGGATAAACAAACCTTTATATCCGAATATGTCACTCCCTCCTGCACAATTGCGCCTCTGGTTTGGCTCGCTCATCTTTGCCGGCGCGCTGTGTGTGGTGGCATGCCAGCAACAAGATGCGGCACGCACGCCGTCGGCAGCAACTGGTCCGACTAAACAATTGTCACCACAATTGCCACCACAACCGCTCCTCACCACGCGACCAACAACGCCTGCATTTTTAAATTTACCTGCGTATGCGTATGAAGCGCTCCCATTTTTATTATCACAGACTGGCGCATTTCTTGATACCGAAAAATTAATTCCCGCCCCACAATTATTACCATACGAGGTCAATGCGCCGCTTTGGACAGATGCGGCCTTAAAACAACGGTGGATAGCAATTCCTTTCGATCCGTCATTGCCCCCTGAAGATCAATCAGCTATTTCTTTTACTCCAACTGGTGAATGGTATTTCCCAAGCGGCACCGTTTTAGTGAAACAATTTAATCTCGCGATTAATGACAATGATCCGACACAAATTCGCCGCGTCGAAACGCGATTTATAGTGAGAAGCCATGATGGCCAAGTCTATGGTGCAACCTATCGTTGGCGTGACGACCAAAAAGATGCGGAATTATTATATGACGGCCGTGATGATATGCTCTCTATTACACAAAAAGATGGCTCTACCCGCACCCAAAATTGGCATTATCCCAGTCGCACTGAATGCCTGTCTTGTCATAATCGCATAGCAGGTGGCGTATTGGGCGTAACCACACGACAATTAAATCGAGAATTTTCTGATAAAAACGCTGAACGCATAAATCAATTACGCCATTGGAATTCAATCGGAGTTTTTGAGCCTCCCATAACGGAAGACGAATTTGCTCATTTGCCGCGCATGGTTGATCCGATGGATCCACATGCTGATCTCACTGACCGTGTGCGCTCTTATTTAGATGCCAATTGTAGTCATTGCCATCGCCCAGGCGCCATGCCGTTTGTCAGTTATGATGCACGATTTGAGACACCCATTGAGCGACAAAATTTATTGTACGCACGCCCCGTGAATGATTATGGTATTGATCGTGTGCGTTATATTAAACCGAATGATCCATGGCGATCCATGGTACTCGTGCGCTTAGAAAAAACCGACACTATGAAAATGCCACCCTTAGGGCGGGGCGTCGTTGATCATAAAGCGGTTAATTTGCTACGAGAATGGATCACCAGCATGGACGCACCGCAGGCGCTGGCACCCCC
>JAHEDF010000632.1 GCA_024641365.1 Planctomycetota bacterium
CGCCATTAATACCGCACCAACTTTTAGTACGGTTTCGTCATAGGTTGGCGTACCCTGCAATTTCGCATGTTCGATAATCGCATTAATTTCCGCGTCTTTTAACCACACGCCTTGTCCACGAATTGGCTGGCTAGCGCCAGGTTGTAAAAACAACATGTCGCCTTTACCTAATAAATTTTCTGCTCCGCTAACATCCATAACCACACGCGAGTTTGATTTATCCACTACACGGAAACAAATGCGTGAGGGCAAATTCGATTTAATTAAGCCAGTCACTACATCAGCAGATGGACGCTGTGTGGTTAAAATGACATGTATGCCGCAAGCACGTGATTTTGCTGCTAAGCGCACAATCGATTTTTCGACTTCTTTATTCACCATCATCAAGTCGGCATATTCGTCGACCAATACCACGATGTAGGGCATTTGCTCGCCACCAGTTGGAATATCTTCCGGTTTCATTTCTTTTTTCGCTAAACGGAATGCAATTTCATCGCTACTTAAAGCATTATAGGCGGTAATATCACGAACCCCAGTTTGTCGTAATGATTCGTAGCGTTCATCCATGGTGCGACAGGCCCATTCCAACGCCGCATGAGCTTTGGTCATGTCGGTAATCGGCGGTGCTAATAAATGGGGAATATCTTCGTAACCAGCAAGCTCGACCATTTTCGGGTCGACCATAATAAATTTAACTTCTTCCGGAGATTTAAATAATAATATCGAGCAAATCATCGCATTCATACACACGGATTTACCCATACCCGTTGCACCTGCGACTAATAAGTGCGGCATTTTTGCTAAATCAGCCACCATCGGATTGCCAACCACATCGCGACCCAAGACAACTGGCAATGCCATTTTCGACGGATCTATATCTTCAACTAAATCACGCATCACCACCGCTTCTTTGACGCGGTTTGGCACCTCTATACCAATGGTCGTTTTATTTGGTAACGGCGCGACGATACGAATCCCTTCCGTCCCTAATTTCATCGCTAAATCTTTTTCGTAGCCTTCGACTTTATTAACGCGCATCGACTGATCCATCAGACGAATTTCATATTGCGTCACCACCGGACCACGCGTGGCATTTACCACCTGCACGCCGACGGAGAAATGCGAAAATACTTCTTCAATAGCGCGCGCGGTTTGGTTCTTCTCTGCTTCATGTTCAGCAGAGCGTTTTTCTGGCATATCATCTAATAAATCGACTGGCGGTAAAACATACGCATCGGCATCATCCGATGTTCGTTCGCGCGCTGGTTTTTTACGCCGCTTCGTTGGCGGTTTTACAGCAGGTGGTTCTTCTTCATCGTCTGCTGCTGACTCATTATTAGCTACTTCATCGACATCTTCTTCATCATCAATTTCTTCTTCATCGGCTTCATCTTCTTCATAAGACGCTTCGTCACTCTCACTTTGGTCATCATGCGATGACTGCGCACCAACTAATTGACTTAATGCAGATCGCTCTGCAGCAGAGCCACTTGCCGCACCGCTCATGACTGCCTTTTTTTGGAGACGAATGCGCTCTAATAAATCTTCTGCATCAGGCGGTAACGCGGTTTCATCATCGGCAATTCTTTTGGTAACTTCATGAATCGCTGTCGTTGCGCGTTGTTTTAATATTTGTGGTTTTGCATTCGGATCAAAAGCGGGTTTTACGCGACCTGGACGTTCGGGCATAATTAATGCCGGTGCTTGTTTCCAGGTTTGCGCTGCTTGCCAGCAACGCACAGCAAAAGCTCGTATGCCAATATTCATTAATAATAATGCCGCTCCTGCTAAACATAATAAAACACCAGCTGCACCCCAGGTATTTAAATGCGCTACCAATACGCCTGCGTCCGATCCTTCGTATGGCCCTGCGGTGGCACATAAAAATCGTCCTAAGCTGCCACCGAGTCCACCAAATTGAAATTGATCCCAGCGAATTAATAACGAATCAAAAACCGACGTCAGCGGCAATAAATGAATGAGACCACATAATGCTGGTACTAATAATGCCGCACCAGTTAAACGTCTGCCCACATTATCGAGATCAGCTTCACGCAAAATGGCGATGCCATAACCAATTAATAGCAGTGGCACATAAAAAGACGCTAAGCCCCATAGTAAAATAAAGGCATGCGCTATCCATGCACCAAAGGCGCCAAAGATGTTACGGCCATCGCCACCGGTGGTTCCGGCGACTTGGCTGTGCGCATACGTTGCAAATGACAGCACCAAAAAGGCCGCCATAGCAAACAATGCCACTGAAACCACCACCCGTGCTGGGCGCCCCATATAC
>JAHEDF010000633.1 GCA_024641365.1 Planctomycetota bacterium
GTTTTAACAGAGTCCTATGAGGGGAATAAATATAATAATCCCAATGATGTAACCATTGACAGTAAAAACCGTATTTATTTTACCGATCCACGTTATGGGGATCGCACGAACATGGAAATGCTGGATGAATCAAGCAAGGCAATTGAAGGCGTTTATCGCATTGATACCGAAGGGAGCGTTGCTCGTATTATTACTCACGAAGTTGATCGTCCAAACGGCATTATGATAACACCGGACGATAAATTTCTTTTTGTCGCTGATAATAATAATGATGAGGGAGGCGCGCGAAAATTATGGCGCTTTGATTTACAGGAAGATGGAACGGTTAATCGTTCATCACAAAAATTAATCTATGACTGGGGAACGACGCGTGGTCCCGACGGCATGAAGCTCGACAGCGATGGACGTCTCTACGTTGCTGCGGGATTGAATAAACCAAATTTACCTAAAGAAACAGCAGATAAACCAACCGCTGGTATTTACGTTTTTACACCAGCCGGAAAATTTCTTGAATTTGTTAATATTCCACGCGATGAAACAACGAACTGTGCATTTGGCGGCGATGACGGGAAAACATTATTTGTTACAGCGGGTGGAACATTATGGGCGATACCAACGAAGACCGCTGGATATAAGTTGCGCTAAATATTTTTATCTATGCCCATTTTAATCGGCATTGTTTTTCATATCGGATAAATGCTATATTAACCACCAAACCACTGGTAACAGGTCCATAGCTGGTGGTAGTACCGGATGACCGTCTGCGTGCACGTTGCGAGCAATTGTGAAATTTTCATCAAATGCCGTCTCTCACCAATGAGACAAACAGGTGTAACTCAAACAGTTCTGTAATACCCTAAATTACGTCTGTTCCTACACTATAATTTTATGGTGTATTCTCACCATATTGCCCTCAGCCCAATACGTAATGAGCAAGCCATGAGAAAAGTAAAACAACGTATCTATAATTACTTTGCATTAAGTGGAATTTTTCTATTTACCACTTTGTCCATTTCAGCAGGTGATGCCCAGACTGTTTTACCGCCAGAACCAGAACCACAGGTGGTGACAAAAAAAATAGATTTATTGCAACTGATGCGTGATGATAAAATGGATTATTATATTGGCCAAAGTTATGACGTTAAAGATGATCCCAGAGACGTGTATAAATTATTGCCTGATGGCATGCTGCGCGTGAGTGGTCGCGGTTATGGCGGCATGACGACCAAGGAAAGTTTTAAGGACTACCATTTAGTTATTGAATTTAAATGGGGCGAAATGACGTGGGGTAAACGTGCCAAGGCCACTCGCGATAATGGTGTATTAGTGCATTGCTTTGGTCCACAGGGCGCACAGGGCGATGCGTGGATGGCGAGCATAGAAGCGCAAATTATTGAAGGTGGGGTTGGCGATATATTAGTGTTGTCGACAAAAACTAAGGATGGCATACCACTTCAGGCATCTATTAGTGCGGAGGTTGGTAAAGATCGCGATAAAGAGCGTATTTGGACACCAGGTGCTGAACGCGTCACCATGACAGGTGGTCGCCTCAATTGGGAAAAACGCGATGTCGATTGGAAAGATAAATTAGGCTTTCGCGGTAAAGACGACGTTGAATCACCTTTTGGCCAATGGACGCGCATGGAGGTAATCGCCAAAGGCGACACGCTCGTTTATTACGTCAATGGTGTTTTAGTAAATCGAGCGTTCGACGTAAAACCAAGTGCCGGAAAAATATTATTACAAACAGAAGCTGCAGAAATGTTTGTGCGGCGCTATGAATTATATCCCCTTGATTCATTTAAAGAAACGTGGCCACCAAAAGGTGATACCAGTAAAAAAGATGCGGATCAGAAAAACGATGAGGGGCACGGAAAAGATATTGGATTGCCTGATTACGCAAAACGACCAGTGGTGATGAATTTATCGAAAGAACAGGCAACAGTCCCAACTCCTCCGTATAAATTACCAGCAGGATTTGAAATGGTTGTCGCGGCGTATAACCCGATGGTTGCTAATCCAACGATGGGCTGTTTTGACGACCGTGGTCGTCTGTATGTTGGTGATTCAGCAGGCGTAAATTGGAATACCAAGAAATTTGAAGAATTATTACCGAATCGCGTGTTAATGTTAGAAGATAAAGATGGCGATGGTATATTTGAACACAGTACGGTTTTCGCTGATAAATTAACGGTTCCTAAAGGAGGCTGTTGGGCAAATGGCAGTTTATACGTCGCATCGCCCCCGGGCATTTGGAAATTCACGGATAAAGATGATGACGGTATTGCTGAAG
>JAHEDF010000634.1 GCA_024641365.1 Planctomycetota bacterium
GCTAAGCACTTGTCCTGTCAGGACTCGCGTTCGATCACTGGGTGGCTCCCGCTTCTCGTTCTCGCTATGGGCTCACTGCTCAAGTTCTCTGATGCTGCAGCAGCCGATAATGAAGCAATGGCGCGTGGATTTATTAAATCGTACTGCATGCCATGCCACTCATCGGAAAAGCATAAAGGTGACACTGATTTAGAAAAATTAGCCGCGCCTTATTTACATGCCGATTCTGATCATGTGTGGGAAAGTGTGCGCAATGTTTTGGCAGAGCAGTCGATGCCGCCAAATGAAAAGAAACAACCCTCTTTGGCTGAGCGCGATAAAATGGTGGCGTGGATTGATCGCGCATTGGATGGTCCCAATGGAGATAAGCCCACCGACCCAGGGTGGGTGAGTGCACGTCGATTATCGCGCGTCGAATTTAATAATACGATTAATGATTTGCTTGGAACCGGAGGAACGCCTGCTGATGCATTGCCATCAGATCCGACTGGTGGATTTGGTAGTTTCGATAATAATACCGACACGCTGTTTGTTTCATCATTGTATATGGAGCGCATGCTCAATTTAGCATTGTTTTTAATTGAAGAAGCAAAGCCACATAAATTACAGCTCGTCAAACCGGTAGCGAACGCTGATGGGGTGATAAATGCTGAGGCTGAACGTGCTGCCGTTTATGCGTCTTTGGAAAAGTTCTTGCCCTTAGCGTGGCGGCGCCCGGTAACGCCTGATGAAATAAAATCGCTGGTGCGGATTTATGAGCGTTCACGCTCGCATAACGTAACACACGAAAGCGCTTTGCGTCTTGCCTATGCAACGAGCTTAACCTCCCCCAACTTTTTATTTCGCATTGAATTAGAACAGAACACGAAGGATCCATATGCGTTATCTGCTTATGAATTAGCAAATCGCTTGTCGTATTTTCTGTGGAGTACGATGCCAGATGCTGCGCTATTTGCCGCTGCGGCAAATAAGTCACTGTTAGAACCCGCCGTTTTGAAACAACAGTTAAAGCGATTATTAGCAAGCCCGCGCGCGAAAACTTTTGCCAAAGAATTTATGGGGCAATGGTTAGGCACTAATCATTTAGCGATCGGTGAAGGGCCAGATCAGGTGCGTTATCGTAAGGAATTTCCTCACAATCTCATGTATGCTATGATGGATGAGCCCGGTGAATATTTTTATGCAATGGTGAAAAATAACGCTCCGTTGACTGATGTCATTTCATCGAATTATGTGGTGGTAAATAATTTACTGGCGGCCCATTATGGTTTAGCACCTACACCAACAGAAAAAGATCCGCGTAAGGCACGCGAAGCGGCCAAAGGATATAACCGTATAGAGATTACGGATGGTAAACGCGGTGGTGTATTAACCATGGCAGGTGTTCTGGCGGTTACCTCGCGTCCATCGCGTACGAGTCCTGTCATTCGAGGTAAATGGATACTGGATGAATTATTATCCTATCCACCACCGCCACCGCCGCCGAACGTGCCCGGTTTAGAAGAAACGAAAGATAAAGTGGCGAGCGCCGGTACGCTGCGTCAACGCTTAGAGCATCATCGTAATGATCCCAACTGCAGCGGTTGTCATCAACGCATTGATCCGCTTGGTTTTGGTTTAGAAAATTATGATTTATTAGGTCGTTGGCGTGACAAAGACGAAAAAGGTTTGGAATTAGATATCACAGGTACCATGCCGAATGGCGAGACATTTTCTGGGCCACAGGAACTCAAGCAAATTCTCTTAAAGCGACAAGACCGAATATTAAATACGATGGTAGAGCGGTTGTTATCCTATGCGCTAGGTCGTGGTTTAGAGCGCTATGATCGGGCTACAGTTAGAAATATTACTACGACTTTAGCGAATAATAAATGGCAGTCACAGCAATTGATTGAGGAAATAGTTTTTAGTTTACCTTTCCGGTATAAACGCAATCCTACCGTGGCTACCGTCACGGTGCCATCAGCCCATAAGGATAAATAGGCATGAAAAAGTCATGGGAAATATCACGACGTACGATGTTGCGCGGTTTGGGCGTTGCGATGGCATTACCGATGTTGGATGTCATGGCCTATGCGGATGACAGTGCGGCAAAAACAACCGCTTATACGCCAACGAAACGACCGCTGCGTGTTTTAATGATGAATATGCCGTTAGGGACATTTCATAAAGAATGGGAACCGAAAACAGCTGGACCACTTGGTGAATTACCGCCCATGCTTGCGCCACTACAGAAGCACGCAGCTGATATTTTAATGATGAATAATTTATGGAATAAAGCAGCGACGG
>JAHEDF010000635.1 GCA_024641365.1 Planctomycetota bacterium
GTGCACGATGCGGTGATTCAGCTTCTGGCCACGGCACACCAATTAATGCGCATAAAAGGCCAAGTGCGGCGGATAAGGCCGCGACCACCACTAGTCCATGTGCTAACCAGGTTAGTCGGTCACCGCGCCATAAAACTGTACCGATAACGGCTGTGGCGCATAAAATAAGTGTCCAAAATAAAGCATCAAACGTTGTATGTGGGTCAATGCTCCATTGCGATATTTTGCTATTCAAAGCATTTATATCATCAGTCGCCCATGGATGGTGCCATCCAAAAGGTAAAACTTGCACGACCAACAAAATAATAATGGGAATAAATAAAACAGCGATCCAGCGAAAGTCTGGCAGTCGCGCCTGGGATTTCATACCAAGAGCAACCAAGCAGCCAATAATTCCAATTGCAATGCCGAACCACGTGCGGGCCTGATCACCTGCACCACCATAGTACAGCAACGTGCACGTGCAGATTAGCAAAAACAGCCAACGTGACAGACGAGTCAGCATATTTTTATTATAATTATTTTATTAGTGAGCCCCATTATATGATGATGCCCCAATAAAAAACAGACGCCAATCACAGATAGACTCAGGTTTTATTCGCTTCAGGTCGATGGCCATATTGGTAACCATATTTATAGTGGTAACCATAACCGGCCGATTCTACTTGCTCGGCATTAAAAATAAGCCCCCATACTTTTGACTGTAATGGCGCTAATTTCCCTAAAACTTGACGCAACGTCCCCTTATGCGTGACGCGATCTCGTGCTACGAGCATAATGCCATCAGCTAATTCGCCGATATTCAGCGCGTCGCTGACCAGACCTAATGGCGGACTATCAATCAAAACATAATCATAGCGCGTGCGCCATTCAGCGATAACTTTTGGCAGCACTGCACTATGCAATAATTCAGATGGATTCGGTGGGCGCACGCCGACAGGCAAAAAATCGACACGCTCAAAGTCAGTCGTTTGTGGTTCAATATCGCTTTCGCCAGCTAATAAAAAACTCAAACCACGTTCGCGTTCATCACCTAATTGTTTATGCAAAGTTGGTTTTCGTAAGTCAGCATCGACTAATAACACGCGTGATCCAGCAGCCGCTAACGCAATACCAAGGCGGGTGCTGACCGTGCTTTTGCCTTCACCGGGACCACTACTGGTAATAATAATAACCTGTGATTGTCCTTCACTGCGCCGCATTAAACGCAGCGCTGACCGCAGCGCGCGATAAGATTCGGCTAACGTCGGCGGCTGTTCTGGATCGCCACCTTTTCCGAGTGGCATTAATCCCGCAGCGTACGGTAGCTGTCCAATTAAGGTTAACCCTGTTAGCTCCTGCGTGGCACTGGCGCCACGCACGCGTCGATCCAATGCCTCTGCTCCTAATGCGGCAAGCACGGCCGCAACAAGTCCTGCCGCTAAAGCACCAGCTGCAAATAACATCTTACGAATATTGACAGGTTTTAAATTCGCCTTCGGGGGATCAATAACTGTGACTTGCCGTGCATCTAAGCGACTGGCGACTTCCTCTTCGCCCATGCGTGTCAGCAAACGATTAAATAATTCTTCACGTGATGCGGTTTCTGCTGCTAATGCTTGCAAACTCGCTAAGTTTGTTCGGTAAATATTTAATTCAACTTCCGCTTCTTTGGTGCGCGTTTGTAAATCGTTATATTGCAGCTGTAATTTTTGATGATCAGCTTCAACTGACGACTTTGCTAACAAGACCGCTTCTACCAGGCGCGCTTGTTTCGACTCAATTATTTTTCGCACTTCCAACATACGCGGATGCTTATCTCCATACTTTTGACTTAATCCCTGCGCTTCATCCAACGCTAAATACCATTGTTTTTGTATTTCAGTTACAATGGGATGGAGACCAATAGATTCACTGCGTAATAATTGCTGTAATTTCTCATCTGGATTCTCAATTTTCGTCGCAGTATTTAATTGCTCGAGAATAGCTTGGCTCTCAGCAATTTTTTGGTCCAGCAAGGTGCGTTCTTTATTTAATAAATCGAGTCGTTGTGAAACGGGACTGGTATCGACGGATGTTGAAATAATCGCTTTAGAAATACGAAAGGCCTGTTCACGTTGCCGCGCTTCGTCTAAGCGTTCACGCGCTGACGTTACCGAATTAGACAAGAAATTAAGTGCCCCACTGGCCTTTTCTTGTTTTTGTTCTTCTTGTTTTGCTGCGTAGGCCGCCAACAAAGCTTCTAGGGCTCGTTTTGCACGTTGGGGATCTTCATCACGCAGTGCAATCTCTATTACCCAACTATCG
>JAHEDF010000636.1 GCA_024641365.1 Planctomycetota bacterium
TAATTTATCTGGTTGCGTGTGTATAAGGGTCATTGCAAATGCGTAGTCAGCGCCATTTGCTGTATGCGTATCGACCATGACATCAGGTGACCAGCGCGTAAATAATTGGGCAAACGCTTTCGCCTCTAAACTGTCACATTTAATAAAATCACGATTTAAATCCAGATTACAGGCATTGCCCCGAAAGCCAAAGCTTTCAGGCCCCATCTGATTAACACGGGAAGTTTTATTGCGATTGCGACTGCCGGATACGTTATAAATGGGAATAAATAAATAGACGGACTGTCCTAAACGTGTACGCGCTTTTTCTTCAACACAAAAATCACGCACCAGCGCCATGCATACATCAATGCCTTCTGGTTCGCCTGGATGAATACCATTATTATTAAAAAATACTAAGCGCTTTTGTTTACGTATGGCAGTTGGATCAAATACGCCATCGTGGCTTACGATGCCTGCATATAGCGGTAAGCCATCATCAGCTTCGCCAATAGTTTCAAAGCGCAGGTACTGTGGAAAATCAGTCGCTAATTGGTGATAAAAGGCAACGCATTCATCTAAGGTGGTTGTGGTATTTTGATCACCCAGTTCGTAGGGGGTAGCGTAATTTTTCATGGCGGGAGCGTAAGCCTGTTAGCAAATCAACAATACTGAGTCGTCCGCTAGGCAAATTTCTGTTTTTCGCGGATAAATCAGTCGAGTGGCCTGTCTTCTGTGCGTGTGAATGAACTTGACAATGACAGGTGAGTGCATGAGTTATCGTCCATCTATTACTATTCTAATTAACGGTGTCGTGCGGATGGGACCACTATGAATAGACGAATTAAACTACCAGTGCTGATTATTATGAGTGCAATAACAACGTCGGCCACAGCTATGGAATTACGCCTACAAGGCGCATCGGTTCCTGGGTATAGTAAAGTTGAATTACGAAATTCGGATGTATGGGGCGATGCCGATGAACAAACTTATACGGTGCCAGAGGATCGTGGTTATGCGGTTGGTGCTCATTTGGCATTTCTTCCAGAGCTGGGCTGGGGCATGATAACCGGATTAGATGTATCCTATCGCAAAAGTGGCACATCAACGGCAACGATTACTGAATTTGGTGGTGGCGGTCGCATTGGTTATGGTAAAGTGGAAGCAAATGGATGGCGCTATGAAGGTGGGGCACGTATTGGATTAACACGAGCAACAAGTGATCATGCCTATACGCAAACCGCAGGAAATAATTATACGCTGACATCGTCACAAGCGATTGGATTTGGCATGCAATTTAGTCTTTATATCGGCACGAGTTACCGTGTGTATGATCACCTAGTGGTCGGATTAGAAGCTGCATTCGAACATAATTTCCTCGAAATGTCGGCTGGCGGAATTTATCACGACATTGACGGATTTGGTGCCGCAGGAGCAATGTATGTTGGCTATATATTCTAAACGTGTTTGTAAGTAATTATTGTCTCAAAAATTGGAGAAAGCTCGTGTTGATGAGTTGTGCTTTTGCGTTGTAAGTTTTCAATTGTTAGCTAAATCTTGAGGTAATATGCACAGCAATTCGCAACCTCTTGCGTATGTTTGGTACCCACTGGTCGTGTTATCAGCGCTGGCATTACATTATGCATTGGGGCATTTCCAATCATCCTTGCTTGTGAGCACCTATGTACCGGTGATTTTTTCAGCAATTGCAATTACCGTATTGGAAATTTATTTCCCGTATCGCAAACAATGGCACCCAGAAAAAAAAGACGTCTGGAGCGATGCGCTCTACATGCTGTTAGTGCAAGTTGTGTTGCCACAAGGATTGGTTTTTTTACTTGGAATATTTTTAATCAACCAAACGACTTTTTCATTGTGGCCAAACGAGTGGCCGCTGTTGTTACAAGTTATTGCGATGATTATTATCGCGGATTTTTTACGTTATTGGTTGCATGTTGCTAGCCATAATCTCATGCCGCTATGGCAACTGCACGCCGTTCATCATTCGCCAAATAAATTGTATTGGTTTAATGTGGGGCGATTTCATCCCTTGGAAAAGGCACTGCAGTTTCTGTTCGATGCCTTGCCTTTTATTCTCTTAGGAATTGATGAGCGAGTTCTTGCACTCTATTTTGTTTTTTATGCAACTAATGGATATTTTCAGCATTCAAACGTTCATGTTCACCTAGGATGGTTAAACTATCTTATTAGTGGTCCAGAATTACATCGCTGGCATCACTCGCGCCTTGTTCATGAATCGAATCGTAATTATGGCAATAACATCATCATTTGGGACCTGCTA
>JAHEDF010000150.1 GCA_024641365.1 Planctomycetota bacterium
CATAATCATAATGGGAACCGTTGGCGTCGGGACCACGCCAATTTCAATGACATGACAGCCGACTGAGCGCAGTCCTGCCGCTACCGTTTGCGCAAACAGCGAACCCGTTGGGCGACTATCACGACCAAGCACCACCGTGCCCCCCTGCGCTATGGTCTGCCCATAGGCCGCAGCCAAACCCAATACTTGATCAACATCAATGGTTTTCCCCACAATACCCCGAATTCCAGACACAGAAACAACACAGGATAATGGGCGGTTACTCATAATGCTAAGCCGTACGCACGGTTCCTACTTTGCCAACAGGGCAGCTAAACATTATAAAAGAGCATGTCTAATCGTAGTGAGACAGAATACATCTTACTCGTTCGACGAATCTAGCCGTTATGCAGGATAACTACTGATTAATTTTTATGAGATAGAGAGGGATTATTTTTTCTCTTAAAAACGCGTCTTTAGAGCCTTAAAAAATTAAAAAGTGTCGATAAGAAGCATCACCTAATTTAACATCACAAAATATAGTATTTTATGATGTTTGATGACCTTCACGGATGCTCGTAGCCATACGTAAAAAGCCGTTGACCCATGCTTTCAGCGTCATTGCGCCAACCGTACGAGGTTCTACTGTGCGCGGCCCTATGGCAGTTACTGCACCACACCCACTGACGTTCTCGGACAAAGCACAGGCACGGTTGAAAAAACCGCGCACCCGTGGGGCTTTTCAGGCAATTGATGCAGCGCGTCGGCAACTCGGATTGTTAGAAGTTGGCGACAACCACGGCCAGGCGCGAGTCTATTGGCTGGTTGATTTGCCTACCAACACCATCGCTGATGCGCGTTTTCTGGCCTTTGGCGATCTGACCAGCCATCCGATTGCTGATGCTTTTACCGAGCTGGTGCGCGGCCGCACGGTCAGCGATGCCTGTCTACTGACCGCAGAGCAAGTCGAAAGCTTGCTCCGTGATGATCCCATGACGCCTGCATTTAGCGAAGCCGGATTGGAACCGCTGTCATTTTTACGCGTCATTCAAGATCGTGCGGAAGCGGCTCTGCCACATGTGGTGTTGCTGCCCAAGCCCGTTGAAAAACAACTATACCAACGCAAGCGCCAAGCCGATTGGTCGCCCGCTGATGAAGCGTGGTTTAAATTAAGTTACCTCAAGAAAATTGGACGCGTCGACAGCATTGCAACACAGGTGCTCAACGAACGTTTATCGTCCGATGCCCAATTAAGCATCGAAAAATTAAACGACGATTTTTTTATTGTGGTAAAATTCTCTGGCTTAGCGGTCGAACAAATTCCGACTGCCATTCAACTCATTCAAGACCGATTACGAGCAGATGTTCATCCTGAATTAACTGTCACTGAACAAACGTCGGAGGCAGCCTCATGAGTGACGACACTGATCGTTTTAAAGCAGACGCGGATGCTTATAAATATGGTTTTTCGAGCGCGGTGGAAGCCGTTACACTTGGTCGTGGTCTCAACGAAGATGTTATTCGTGCCATTGCTAAGGCTCGTAACGAACCAGATTTTTTATTACAATTCCGACTCAAAGCGTATCAGCAATTTTTAAAGATGGAGGAACCGCGCTGGGCTGCGGTACATTATCCTCCAATCGATTACCAAGGCATCGCGTATTATTCATCGCCAAAAATTAAAAACGAAAAAGCGGCGCCGACTTACAATAGTTTAGATGACATTGATCCTGAAGTATTACGCACCTTTGAAAAATTAGGCATTCCCTTAGACGAAACCAAACGATTAAACAATGTCGCTGTCGATGCCGTCTTTGATTCCGTGTCGGTTGCCACAACGCATAAAGCAAAGCTATTTGATGCGGGTGTAATCTTTTGCTCATTTAATGAAGCGGTGCATCAATTTCCAGAATTGATTGAGCGCTGGTTGGGTTCTGTGGTACCCGTCGCCGATAATTATTTTGCCGCATTAAATAGTGCGGTCTTTAGCGATGGTTCATTTGTCTACATTCCCCCGTATACCCGCTGTCCATTAGAGCTGTCTACCTATTTCCGCATCAACAATACCGACAGTGGGCAGTTTGAACGCACGTTAATTATTGCTGATGTTGGTAGCTATGTCAGTTATTTAGAAGGCTGCACTGCACCTCAAACATCTAAACATCAATTACATGCAGCTGTTGTAGAATTAGTCGCGCTTGATGATGCTGAAATTAAATACAGCACAGTGCAAAATTGGTTTGCAGGCGACAAAGAAACCGGCGAAGGCGGCGTTTATAATTTCGTGACCAAGCGCGGTAATTGTAAAGGCAAACGTTCCAAAATCAGTTGGACGCAAGTCGAAACCGGATCAGCCATCACCTGGAAATATCCTTCGTGCATTTTATTGGGCGATGATAGCGTTGGCGAATTTTGGTCGGTCGCTTTAACCAACGGCCTGATGCAAGCCGACACTGGCACAAAAATGGTGCACATCGGTAAACGAACCAAGAGTCGTATTGTCTCCAAAGGCATCAGCGCTGATAAATCACAAAATGTATATCGCGGTTTAGTGAAAGTATTTCCTAAAGCCGACGGCGCGCGCAATCACACGCAATGCGATTCGATGTTAGTTGGCAAAGACTGCGTCGCTCGTACGCACCCGTATATTGATGTGCAAAATCCTGGCGCCCAGGTCGAACACGAAGCGTCAACCAGTACGTTATCGGAAGAACAATTATTTTATTTACGCCAACGCGGCATCGCGCAAGAAGATGCAATTGGCGCAATCGTCAGTGGTTTTTGTAAAGATGTGCTTGAAGTACTGCCGCTCGAATTTGCAGCGGAAGCACAAAAACTATTGGCACTCAAACTAGAAAATTCGGTGGGTTAAATGCTGGATATCCGTGATCTTCATGTTGCCGTTGGTGACCATCCTATCTTAAAAGGTTTATCGCTGTCGGTTAAAGCTGGCGAAGTGCATGCCATTATGGGGCCGAATGGCTCTGGCAAAACCACGTTAGGTCGTGCATTAGCTGGACATCCCGCGTATACTGTAACTAGTGGTAGTGCGACTATGGCTGGCAAAGATTTACTCGCCATGGAACCAGAAGATCGTTCACATGCCGGATTATTTTTATCATGGCAATACCCTGTTGAAGTACCTGGCGTAAAAAATGCAGAGTTTTTGCGTTTAGCTTACAACGCACAACAAAAAGCACACGGAAAAGCTGAAATTCAAGCAAAAGAATTTAGTAGTTTCTTAGATAAAAAAATAGCTGAAGCCTGCATTCCAAAAGAATTCGCAGAGCGTCAATTAAATGCTGGCATGAGTGGTGGGCAAAAAAAACGCAATGAAATATTGCAATTACACGTATTGGAACCAACGCTTGCCATCTTAGATGAAACCGATTCTGGTTTAGACATTGATGCGCTCAAATCGGTCGGAGAAGCAATACAAACGTATCGTCGTGCTGATCGGGCGATTATTTTAATCACGCATTTTCAACGCTTATTGGATTTGGTAAAACCAAATAAAGTCCACGTATTAGCTGATGGTCGCATTCAACAAAGTGGCGACGCTGCGCTCGCGGCTAAATTAGAACAAGAAGGCTACGACTGGATTGTGCGTGGATAAAGTCATGGAAACGACGTCCAGTGGATTAAAAGAAAGTGCTGCGGCCCAGGCGCGAATACTGGGAACTCCGACAGCAGCCTGGGAAGACTGGCGTTATGTGCGTGGCACTATGTTGCCAACTGATCCTGCCAGCGCTCCTTCAGAACCATTAGACGATTTGCCTGTTATTTCTGGACCACATATTCGTCTGTGGCAAGGCGCTGGAGTCGATGATCCCGTACTGCCAAACGGTTGGACTTTTTCTTTAGTAAAAGATACAGAGACAGATGCCCTAAGCACGTCCATCTGCACCGAATCAGATCCGAGTGCTTGTTTAGGACTGGCATTTAGCCCAACGCGTTGGCGTTTAGACATTCGAAAAAGTGCTGATCAAGCGCTGACTATCGTTAATGGACAAATTGGCGTTGGTGCATGCGCACTTATTATAAATGTCGCCGCTGGAGTAAGCTGCCACTTAATTGTGCACCATCATTTGGCGCCAACAGCATGGTCATTACCGCGTATTCATGTGCATCTTGGACATGGGGCCAACGTCACGGTCGTTGAAGTCGGGCGCACAGCGCATGCACATTTATTAGAAACCGTATCGGCGGAAGTCGCACGTGATGCCTCGCTGACGTGGACAAATTGGTGCCAAGGTGGTAATTTAATTCGCTTATCACAACGTATTCGACTCATCGAAAAAGGTGCGCACGTCGATTTAGCGGGAGCTGCTCATTTAATTGAGTCACAGCAACTCCATCATTTTACCCGCGTTGAACATGCGAGTGGTGACACCACCAGCAGGCAAATGTTTCGTGTACTATTAGATGGAGAAAGTGTCCGTAGTTTTGATGGACTGGTGTCTATGCCACGTCGCGTTGAAGGTGCCAATGCCGAACAACAAGATCGCAATTTAGTGCTGTCCGCAAAAGCCCGCGCTGATTCGCGTCCACAATTAGATATCCATACCGATGATGTCAAAGCTGCACATGGTGCTGCTATTGGTCAATTAGATACTGATCAATTATTATATTTACGTATGCATGGTTTAAATAATGAAACAGCGGCGTCGTTATTAACCAGGGCATTTATTCGTGAAGTTACTGACCGGTTACCGGTGGAGTTGCGCTCATGACCGATATTTGGATTCGTCATTTTAATCGTAATAGTGGCTTTCTAAAACATTTATTAACCGGTGTCGATCAAACCATGGCCGTCACCTCCAAAGGTCCCTGCAATTCAATCGCTTGGATTGTTGGGCATTTGACGCGCACTCGTGCTAATATTTTAAAAATGTTAGGCGCAAACGTCGAACTCCAAGCATGGGAGGAATTAGTTGTACGCGGAGCTGAAAAGAATCCGAATCCAGGTCCTAGCATTACTGATTTAACCACACTTTTTATGACTCGTGGTGACGATATAACGCAGACACTGCGCTCCTGTGATGCAGCATTATTTGCTAAACCTAGTGGACGTTCTTTTCCTGATGGCGGAAAAACTATTGGCGATGGCATCGATTTTCTCATCTTTCATGAAACGTTTCATCTCGGCCAAATTGACTTATTACGGATAACATTCGGCTTATCAGGAATTCCCTAATATGACCTACAATGTTGAAACTATTCGCGCACAATTTCCTGGTTTGTCTGGCACCGCACACGGCAAACCATTTACCTATCTCGATTCTGGCGCGACTGCACAAAAACCACTCGCCGTCATTGAGCGCATGGATCATTTTTTACGCGCAGAATACGGCACCGTCCACCGTGGGCTGTATGAACGCAGTGTATTGTCGACACAAGTATATGAACAAGCGCGTGTAACGGTTAGTAAATTTATTAAAGCACCGTCTGAAAAAAATATTGTCTTTACCATGGGCTGTACTGATGCGATTAATTTAGTCGCTTGGTCATGGGGCAGAAAACATCTAAAAAAAGGTGACCGCATTTTAATTACGGGCATGGAACACCATGCAAATATTGTACCGTGGCAAATTACGAGCGAGATCACTGGCGCAGAATTAGTCGCCTGTCCGATTTTGGACGATGGCAGTCTTGATATGGATGCCTTTGCAAAATTACTTGATGAACGGGTCAAATTAGTTTCTGTCATTCATATCGCCAATAGTTTAGGCACCATTAATCCGGTAAAAGAGATTACCAAACAGGCACATGCGGTTGGTGCAAAAGTATTAATAGATGCGGCTCAATCAGCACCACATATGCCTCTAGACGTATCGGATTTAGATTGCGATTTTTTAGCATTTGCTGGCCATAAATTATATGGTCCGACTGGTATTGGCGTTCTTTACGGAAAATCAGATGTTTTAGAAAGCATGCCACCGTGGCGCGGTGGCGGTGAAATGATTGAGAAAGTCACTTTTGAACGCACGACCTATGCACCAGCACCTGCGCGTTTTGAAGCTGGTACCCCCCCTATTGTTGAAGCAATAGGCTTAGCTGCAGCCTGTAGATGGCTGTCACAATTTAATATCGCAGACGTGCAAGCTGCCGAACGTGAATTGTTTGCCTATGCTGAAGATGGTTTATCGACCATTCCAGGTTTACGACGCATTGGTACCGCGCCACAACGCAGCACGGTTTTATCATTTACCATGCCCAATGCACACCCGTCTGATATTAGTAGTATTTTAGATTTAGAAGGCGTTGCTATTCGCGCTGGCCACCATTGCGCGCAACCAGTTATGCAACGTTTCGGTATTCCCGCGACAGCTCGGGCAAGCTTGGGGATCTATAATACAAAAACTGATATTGATCGATTAATTGCAGGGCTCAAAAAAGTCGCTGACTTATTTGGGTGAGAATCGTAATTCCATGTGCTAATCAGGCACACTCGCGCGTTTTCGGGATCTAAGTAAAAGCAGGTTAACTTTGAAAAGTATTTGATTGCGATGTCATCATACCTTTTCGATCATGTATGTGACTCATTTTTGTGGGATATTACCTATAGATCAACTCCAGCCGGTTCTCATCGTACAATATCAACACGGCTACCAATACGGACACCTTATGTCGCACCGCTCTCTCATTATTTTACCATTTCTCACCTTGATCTTGCTGGCAGTGAATGCTGTTTCTTTATATGCCGCTGATGCACAAAAACGTCCAAATATTTTAATTGCCATTTCTGACGATCAATCGTTTCCACATACGTCCTTCGCCGGATTTCCTGGGGTGCAGACCCCAGCATTTGATCGCATTGCAAAAGAAGGTGTTTTTTTTCGTAATGCGATGGCAGCCTCACCCGGATGCAGTCCATCACGAGCAGCATTACTCACAGGCCGTCACGATTGGCAAATTGAACAGGCTGGCACGCATGCCAGTGAATTTCCGAGTAAGTATGTGGTATTTACGGATTTATTAGAACAGGCTGGTTATTCTATTGGCATGACTGGAAAAGGATGGGGCCCTGGAAACTACCAAGTATCAGGCCGTTCACGCAATCCCGCTGGAAACAGCGTCGGGAAAAACACGCTGAATCCTCCAACCAAAGGCATTGCCAGAACAGACTACGCCGAAAATTTTAAAGAATTTTTATCTACAAGAAAAGCAGGTGCGCCATTTTGTTTTTGGTTTGGTGGTCATGAACCACATCGTGTGTATGAAAAAGGTTCTGGGCTCAAAGCCGGGAAAAAAATAGAAAATGGCATTGTCCCACCATTTTTACCTGATGACGCAGAAATTCGCAGCGATGTCTTGGATTATTGTTTAGAAGTTGAATGGTTTGATAGCCATTTGGCGAAAATGATAGCGTTCCTTGAGGCTGCGGGCGAATTGGACAATACCATTATTATTGTCACCGCCGATAACGGCATGCCCTTCCCACGCGCAAAAGCGAATTGTTATGAATATGGCATTCACGTACCTATGGCAATTCGCTGGGCCAGCAACGCACCTGGTGGACGTACCGTTGATGATGTCATTGGTTTTGTCGATATTACCGCAACGATATTAGAAGCCGCAAACGTAACGCATCCAAGTGCTGAATTTCCACCAAGTGGATCAAGTATATTATCGCTACTTAAATCAGATAAATCCGGATTGGTCGATCCACAACGGCATGCGTACGCATCACGTGAACGGCATTCATCGTCGCGTTATATGAATTGGACATATCCACAACGCGCGCTACGCACTAATAAATATCTCTATATTCGTAATTTCCGACCAGATCGGTGGCCCGCTGGCGATCCTGAAGTATTAGATAAACAAGGAAAATCAACCGGACCTCACAGCGGTTACTGTGATATTGATGGTAGTCCTTCGTTATCTTTTTTAATTAAAAATTACGAAAATGATATATATGGCCGCTTTTTTCATTTAGCTGTTGATAAACGTCCGCTCAACGAACTGTACAACATTGAAAATGATCCTGGTTGTTTACATAACATTATTGCTAATCCCGCTCATGCTGATGTTGCAAAAAAACTCGGTGAACAACTCGAACAATACCTTACCACCACAAAAGATCCGCGCGTTTTAGACGGTGGTGACATTTGGGAAACCTACAAACGCTACAGTCCTATTCGCTCTTTCCCTGCGCCATAATAATAAACAGTTTTCACAGGTAGCGATGTAAGCAAGCTGAAACATGTTTTGTCAAACTTACCTTGGCCGTCTGCGGAGTTGAAATCGCATGCATTATGCTGGCATCAGTATATTATTGCTTGCACTATCGGGGCTGCTTGCAGC
>JAHEDF010000637.1 GCA_024641365.1 Planctomycetota bacterium
ACATGTATTTGCCACACAATTGCGCCACGTGGATTGGGAGGGTTTTCATTTTTATGATGCTATTTTTCCTTTATTTCTTTTTCTCATTGGTGTCTCTATTGTTTTTTCCATGGATCGTATGGTAAGCACCGTCGGTCAACGCAGGGCTTTATTACGTATTGCACAACGGGGTGCGTTACTCTTTGCGATCGGCATTTTTTATTATGGCGGACTAACAAAGGCGTGGCCTGATATTGCATTATCTGGTGTGCTGCCACGCATTGCGCTGTGTTATGTCATTGCAGCGATGCTGTATATTTATCTACCCAAAAAAGGCATCGTCATAGCAACAGCAATCTGCCTAATCGGCTATTGGGCGCTTTTACAATTTGTGCCATTTCCGGATATTAATGTACAACATGCCTCAATCGGTTCGCGGGGAACTCAGTCCGCAGCAAAACCGCTCACTGAATTATTAACAGGTGTGACAACGACAGTCAGTGGCACTTTTGAGGAAGGGCGCAATCTCACTCATTATATTGATTGCACTTGGCTGCCTGGGCGAAAACGTAATTTATATTATACCAATGAAGGATTACTGAGCACGATACCAGCTGTCGCGACAACATTATTTGGCATTATGGCTGGCTGGTTATTAACCACCGAGCGCTGGACGAAGCAGCAGAAAGTCTATTGGCTCTTAGGAGCTGGTGCCGCCGTAATTCTAGTCGGCTTGCTCTGGAGTTTACAATTCCCACTAATTAAACGAATTTGGACCTCATCTTTTTGTTTAGTCGCCAGCGGTGTTTCGGCCATGTTGCTCGGGATCTTTTTTCAAATCGTTGAAGTGTGGCGCTATCAACGATGGTGTAAGCCATTTGTGTGGATTGGTGCCAATGCCCTAGTGGTCTACCTAGGGGTTAATATTATTGATTTTGAAGGATTGGCGGCGCGCTTTGTTGGTGGTGATATTAAGCATTTCTTTGACAGCTCTATCGCTAACGGTTTCGGTGGTTTTATTATTGCGCTTGTCGGATTACTTTTGCCCATCTTAGGTGTTCGTTACCTTTATGAAAAGAAAATATTTATACGATTATGAAAAACGCTCTAAACATTATCATTCCATGCCAATTGATTTTCTTACTGGGTTGTCCCTTTATATTTGGCGGTAGTTTTATAACAGCTGCAGACCGCCCCAATATTTTATTTATACTTGCTGATAATTGGCGTTCACCATCAGCCGGTATACTTGGCGATCCGCTGGCAAGAACACCGATATTTGATCGCATCGCACGAGAAGGGGTTTTATTTACTAATACATTTAATCCCGTGCCCTCGTGTTCGCCAACGCGCTCTTCATTACTCACGGGACGTTATGCTCATGAAATAGGATCGCGTATTAATTTACTCAGCGATTTCCCTCGGGACACGCCGGTATTTACCCAACTCCTACGCGATGCTGGTTACACGATTGGTTATAGCGGTAAACCCTGGGGACCTGGCAATTATGAGATTTCTGGTTGGACTGAAAATCCGGTCGGTCCTAAATTTAACGACTTTGCAGAATTTCATAGTAAACGCACCGCAAAGACACCATTTTTCTTTTGGCTTGGCAATATTGATACAGCAACACGCCACGGTAAAATGCTTTATTTGGAAGAGGCTCAAACAGCACTTGATGTGACTCAATTGAAAATACCCCCTGAATTACCTGATTGCGAAGCCGTTAGAAAAGATTTGTTAAATTATTATGGAGGTATTAAAAAGATGGATGATGAAGCTGCGCTAGCCATTAAATTATTAGAGGAATCAGGGGAATTAAATAATACCGTAATTGTGTATGCCGGTGATAATGGCTGGCAGATGCCTCGTGGTTTGGCGAATTGTTATGATGCGGGTTCGCATGTGCCACTAGCCATTCGCTGGGGAGCATTAACCACGCGCGGACGTGTTTGTCCTGCATTTGTAAATTTAGCCGAATTGGGTCCGACGTTTCTCGATCTTGCTAACGTGTCTATTCCCAAACAAATGAGTCTGCCAAGTTTAAAAGGTTTGTTATTAGAACATGCGCCAGAGCCAGCTCGCGATGCGGTATTTATTGAGCGCGAGCGACATGCCAATGTACGCAAAAATAATCTGAGCTATCCCTGTCGCGCCGTACGTACTGACAATTTTTTATACATTCGCAATATACACCCTGATCGCTGGCCAGCAGGAGACCCTGATGTTTTCTTCGCTGATGAACTACCCTACGGCGATGTTGACACCACCTTGACCAAACAGTTTCTCATCACACGT
>JAHEDF010000151.1 GCA_024641365.1 Planctomycetota bacterium
CCAAATAAGCGCCTTGTTCGTACCATGATCAGTACCCTCAAAGCTCTGTCTAAAGACCACTTAGGTCTAAACATCTAAGCACACTGTTGTTGCATGCTGTTTCTCTATGCGAGATGCCGCTCACCTACGAAATCATTGATACGTCTCGCATCTTTTACACGTTCGCGTGCGAGGAGTCGCTTATTCATGTCTATTGTCCCGTCTTTACGTGCCCTGTCTGTCATCGGCATCGTGTCTTTTGCTCTTTGCACACCTGCGTTAGCGCTTGATCAAGCATTTAAAATTCAGGAATTCGCTGTTCCCCCACAAGTTAGTTGGCCAGTGTCGTTGGCTGCCGCTGCCAATGGCGATGTCTATGTGTCATCAGACCAAAATGGTTCATTGGGCAAAGCAAAAAGCATGGGCAAGGTAGTGCGCCTGCGCGATACCAATAATGATGGTAAAGCCGACGAATTTATTAATTTTATTCCAAACGTTGATAGCCCGCGTGGCGGACATTTAGTTGGTGATACGTTTTATTTAATTCATCCCCCCTACATGAGTTCTTATCGCGACACCAATGGTGATGGCGTTGCCGATGAAGAAAAATTATTGGTTACTGGCTTTGGGGGCGGCATTGAACATCCGCGTGGCGCAGACCATACGACAAATGGTTTACGTATGGGCATTGATGGTTGGATTTATGTTGCGGTCGGCGATTTTGGTATGGCCAATGCAAAAGGTGCAGATGGCACACATTATACGATGTATGGCGGAGGCGTTGCCCGTGTTCGTCCTGATGGCAGTGAATTAGAACCATACGCATTAATGGTGCGTAATATTTATGATATAGCTATCTCACCTGAATTAGATTTATTTAGTCGCGACAACACCAATGACGGTAAAGGATGGAATACGCGTTTTCACCATTTTACCGCTCTAGGTAATCATGGTTACCCGCGATTATATAAAAATTTTGCTGCTGAGGCAATCGTCCCACTCAATGATTTTGGTGGTGGTTCAGGCACTGGGGGATTATGGATTCATGAACCAGGTTTCCCAGAAAAATTTAGCAATACTCTATTCACCTGCGATTGGACGACTGGCAATATTTATCATAATCCAGTGACGGCGGAATTCGCCAGTTATTCTGTTAAACAAGAGATCTTTGTCGTATTACCACGTGCAACTGATATCGACGTTGATGGTAATTCTCGCATATTTATTTCGGATTGGCGCAATGGCCGTTTTAATCATGCTGTTGATAAAAAACCAGTTGGTGCCATTCAAATAATTACCTGCCCAGGCGAAAAGCCCGCTCAATATCAGGATGTCACAAAAGCAAAAGATGAAGAATTAGTTGCTTTGGTAACTGCTCGCAGCGCGGTACAACGCCTAGAAGCACAATGGGAAATTCTAAAACGTGGCAAAAAAGAAACACTCGTTAGTAATTTAATTGCAGCTTGTCAGAACGCTGCCTTACCCACCTATGCACGTATTGCTGCTATTTTTACTTATAAGCAATTAGTTGGCGCGGAAAGTACGCCCGTCTTATCAACATTAGTAAAAGACGATGCCGTTCGTGAATATGCATTGCGCGCTATGACGGACCGCAAGAGTCAACTCGCAGGCGTTCCGATTGATTTATACACCACCGCATTAACCGACGCAAATCCGCGCGTTATTTTACAAGCCTTAATTGGCTTGGAACGCCTTGGCGATAAATCAACTGCTTCCGCAATAATAAAAGCCGCACCAACCTGGAAGGACGGCGGGGTTTCACCGCGCCTGCAATTAACGGCCATTCAAACTTTAGTCAGTTTAGCGAATGCTGATGTTTTATTATCAGCAGTAAAAGAAAGCGCGACACGCACAATTGCTCTGCAAGCATTACAACATTTACATCGACCAGATGTCGTCACCGGATTAATCAGCGCCGCAGATGCCGCAAGTGATGATACCGCGCGCCTCGCAATTTTAGGCGCTCTCGCTCGTTTACATTATCAAGAAAAACCATGGAACTTAACATCATGGTGGTCCACACGTCCTGATGATCGTGGCCCCTATTATGAATTAATGGAATGGGATGAAACAAAATCAATCAGTGACGCCTTAGTGCACGGGTTTGCTAAAATAGCAAAAGACCGTCATAGCGCCTACTTAGATTTACTCGCTAAAAATCGCATCCCTATTACTGAACTTAAAATCCCTGGATTAGATCCTGTCATGGCGACTGTGGGCTTATCTAAATTTGACGCGGCGCAATTTAAAATTTTAGTCGAAGCCGCTCAAGATAGTAAACGTGATTTTGCTCAACGCTCTATTATTTATAAAGCATTGACACGTGCCGGTGGCAAAGAATCCACTGCTGCTCGCATACAGGTATTAGCGGCGTGGTCACAAGAACAAAATCTACCTGCCACCGTCTCACAAACTATTGATGACTTTGTCAATGAAACTGAACGAGGTAATGAAGTAACTGAATTAGCCAACATCGCAAAAAAGAACAATGATGCTGTTAGTCGTATTGCTTGGAAATCCATTCTCACTGTAATAAATAGTCCACTTGCAAAAGATAAATGGAAGGAGGCCGCCATAAACCTCGTCAATGAAAATCCACGCGAGGTCGGATTTTTTGAAGCACTCGCCGAGCTCAATTTACCTGGGTTTGATAAACAAATTGCTTCAGGATTAGAATCAGATAACCGTAAAGTTATTGCTGCTGCTGAATTAGCAAAAAAGGCGACCAGTGCTGCGAATAAGAGCGGTAAAAAAGTAGCCGAGCTGAAAATAGAAGAGGTCTTTAATGCCGCTATGAATGGGAAAGGTGACCCAGCCGTTGGTAAGCGCCTCTTTACCACGCAGGGTTGTATTGCTTGTCATGCCACCGACATCAATGCTGAACAAAAAGGGCCCTATTTAGGTGGAGCGGGGGCAAAATTTACGCGCGATTATTTAATTGAGTCGGTTTTAGATCCTAACAAAGTTGTCGCGCAAGGCTTCCAAACTTTTGTTTTTCACATGCAGGACGGTTCAGTGCAAACTGGATTCGTTACCGGTGAAGAAGATGGCATCATTGAATTACGTAATATCGTTGGACAAGTAAATAAAATTAAACGCGCAGATGTGAAAAAAGATGAGCACTTGTCAACATCCATGATGCCACCAGGCTTAGCAAATACCCTCAGCGTCGACGATTTCGTGTCCCTGATTGATTATCTAGCAACACTGAAAGCTCAATAAAAGCACAAAAGATTTTAGGATAATTATAAATAAAAAGCCCAGTCTTATGACTGGGCTTTTTATTTATTTACGTTCTGATGACTTGCCTTCCGGTCTCTTATCTGGCTTCTTTTCCGGCCTTGGTTTGCGTTCAGGTAATGGCAACGGTCGTGGAACATTTTTCTGATCAATTTTAGGTAATACCGGCTTATTATTTTTATCCGATTTATCAGATTTATTTGGCGCCGCTGGTGCAGTATCATTTTCACTACCCTCTGGCACCGCAGCTAAATCACCCTCACCAATCGAAAAGCGATGCTCTAAGCCGCGTGGATCCAAAAAAGTTGCAATATTGCCGTTATCTACTGCGACCAAGGTCCAATCTTGCGCTTTATCACCAGGCACCATGCGGATTGAATTATCACCTTTTGGCATCCGCACTAATAAGGCCTGATCACTGCCGCTACCAACAAAGCCAAAGACAATTGGCGCGTCTGCAGGAGCTGGCGATAATTTTGGCAGTACTAATTTCGGGCGCGGTTGTTCAACCACATCAACAGGCGGACGTGGTGGTTTTACACGAGCAACAACCGGCGGCGTCGTTATGGGCGGTCTCGGTCCACGCGGCCCTCTGGATCGAGCATCGTAGACGCCTCTTTCTACCAATCGTAAATTATAAGGGACAAAAGGGTTGTCGTCATTCACATAAAATTTCCCGAACTTATCAATTTCAGGAACCGATGCGACTAACTTATCAATTTCAGCACCTTTCCACTTAGGGCGACCTGGATCAATTAACGCTGGCGAACTAAAAGCCCACCATGCAACGGCGCCTAACAATATGCTGCCAGCGACTAACGCTGACACAGGCTGTAAATTATGGACGGGCATAATACACTCCGCTTCCACTACTTCCGCTTGTTGTACGCGACCCACCGCCAGTTCCTTGGAAGGCTAAAGGATCTTTGGCGCGTTCTTCTTCACTAATGAACCGCATTGCCGCAACTTGAAATTCTGCCTCTAATTGGGAAATATCATCTTTGGGCGTTGCATTTTCACTTTGTATGGAAAAGCCACGTAAAATGAGTGGATAATCCGTTTTAACGCCATCTTTTGTTTCAGCGACTTCGCTAATACGGTGTAAAATCGATAAAATATCTTTTAAACCACCCCGCACTTTTAATGTCAGTGGATATTCTCGTAGTAATACCGGACGTGAAACTGGGCCGGTATCAATGGCGGGTAGTTGCACTACAGAAAATGTTTCAAGTGGCGTTTCTGTATTTAGGGCTATGGTCACTAATTTTTCAGTAATCTGCAACATCGTTAATAAATAGGGCGCTTCACGGTCATCAGGCACTTTCGGGTCGGCGCCAAAACCAATATTTTCATCATAAACAATGCGGCTAGCAGCTGCTTTATTGCGTAAGCGCTCACGAACCTCAACAAATTTGCGTTTAAATAAATACCCTGGCTGTGGTTCGCTGGAAGGTATTTTATAGTAATCCGCTAATTCAAAACGAGTGTCTAATTTGAGCTGTTCTATAGTTTCACGTAATTTTTTATTCGCTTCTAATTGCCGCTGCACATGTTTATGCATGTCTTCGCTGCCACCCAGTGATAATTTACCACCTGCAGATTCTGCCTCTTCAGCTAACGCGCCCCCATCCGAAATAATGAAATAAACAATTAAACAAACCGCTGCCATTCCTGCGAGAATGAACCATCCCTGTTTTTCTTCTTTTTTCACGTCCGGCATCATGGCTGTTTTATTCCTGTGTCGGCCTGCGACATGGTAATCGCATCAAGCTGCGTCGCTTGATAGAAAAATCTTATTTTGAATGGGAATCGTCCTGCTTCTTTTAATGTTTCCGGCTGGCGCTGACGATTAGTACGCGGCGACGTTGTGCTAACTGTATTTGTCACTTCATCATGTGCGATGACATGTTGTAGTACACGACTGTCGCGAAATAGCGTCGGGCCATTTGGTTCTGGTTTCCAACTATCTAACGCTGATTTGTAGGTTTCAAAAAAACCATTTAATTCAATATCACTCTTTTTTTCATCAAATTTAACTAATCCAACAACGTCTACTGCGCCACGATCAATGGCGGTATCACGACGTGCGCCAGGTTTGGGTGTTGTAGATGGACGTGTTGTCGAATATCCACGTATCGCTGTTGCATTGGTTGGATTAGAAACATCGCTATCTTTTCCGATATCGACTGTTTCTAACGTAGTGACCCATAATTCTTTGGAATTTCCTGTTTGTTCTTTCAGGGCTCGAATGGTAAGTAATAAATCGCGACCGGCATAAATACGGCCAGCGATTGCTCGTAAATCTTCAGACAGGCCTTCACGTTCACGTTGTAAATCTGCTAATTGTTTTTTTAGATTATCGTAGTTTTCTTGATATTGCTTGTACGATTGTAGATTTACTTCTGCTACATTTTGATTTTCCAACATGGTCCAACACCCGAGGAATGTAGCCAGGAATAAACACGCGGCAGCAACATAAGGCCAAATTAAGCGCGTTCGCCACAAGCGTTTTCGCTGCATCGAATCCGGAGTTAAATCTAATGATACTATGCCATTGATATTATTTGCTCCGGCAATCGCTAAACCAATTGCCGTTGCAAAGGTATGCGGCGTATCAGGCGCGCGTCCGGTTAAACCATCACATGGATCAAAGCGCCGCACCGGCATATTAAAACGACGCTCTAAATACGTTTCTAATCCTTCCAAACTCGCACCGCCGCCAGTGATAAATACTTTCGAAACACTTAATTGCCGTGCGTGAATTTGTGTACGGAACCATGCCAGGGAACTGGCTAATTGACCATACATAGTTTCAGCAACTTTGGTTAATTCTGTCCCCAGCACGCGTGTCGCGATTTGTTGAGTCGCAAAGCCTGGTTCCTTTACCGCCACCGATTCCAAAGCATCCTTCGTAAACATTGCACTACTTCGTGCTGGATTTTTATCGTCGCTGAGCGGTGCCGCTGTTACAGCGTCTGCTTGTTCGCCCGTTTCGTCAGCAGCAATTCCAGGCAAGGTATTTGCTGCCGGTTCATCTGGTTTATTTGTATTTTCCGGCGCAATCTTTTCTTCCACTGCATCGCCAAAACTGAGCCCCCCTGTCGGATCAATTTTTTCTTCGTCATGTAATTCTAATTTGTCGTCATGGTCATCTGCTTTAGCAGTTTTATTTGTTTCACCTTGCTTATCAGCGTTGTTTGTCTCGCCTAATGCGGAAGAACCTTCACCAGCTAATTTTCTTTTTTCTGCTAATGCCAGCGCCTTAACAGGCCCGTTATTGAGCGCCTCGGTAAATGCATTGCCACCAATCGTTAATTGACGACAAGCTAATAAGCGGCGGTCACCAAATAATGTAACGCCATTTCTTCATCTTGTACTGGCGGCAAGGGAACCGTCGCATTATAAACAGCAGCTGGAGCCACATGTAAAATAGGATCACCAATGCCTTCGGCGATTAAATCTTTTATCGCTTCATGCGCATGCGTTGGTTGGGTTAATACGCAGCAGTGAATTAATTCGTCACTGGCTAATGGCACAGGAAATGAATCGGCGGCTAATTCGCTCGCCTCAATCGCCTGTAATAATTCCAATCGCAATAGGCGCTGCAGGCGGTCGGGACCTAACGGAATGGTACCAACGTAACGCACTAACGTATTTAAATCGCCAATCGATACGACAGGCGAGCGACCTAATGGCACTAATTTGTTTATTTCTTTAACCACCGCACGCAATGGACGTGGCGTTTCGTCTTCATCCAAGCGTGGAATTTCTGCATGTGCGACGACTGCAAATGAACGTCCATCGCGGCGCAACGCCACTGCGCGCACCATATGATGACCAACATCAAGACCAATAAATGTGCGCGCCATTAGCGCCGCCGTTCCCGCCGCCAAATTGGACCAGCATCCGATTCACTCGGATCGGTGGCCACACCATTTGGATCTGGTGGGTATTCTTTGTCGGGCACCGCATCCAAATTATCTGGCAACACTACCCGAGCTGTATCGCGTAAATGCTGTACTTCAGTTCCCTGTTTTGCGCCTTGTGGATCAATAATATGCGCGGTTACGAAAATCATTAAATTACTGCGGGTGCTGCGACTGGTATCACGACGGAATAAACTGCCGATCACAGGAACGCGTGAAATAAATGGTACGCCCGTGGTATTACTTTGTTCCTTTTCCCGTGATAAACCTCCTAAGCTGACGGTTCCACCATTTTTCACATGTAGTGCTGTGACTAGGCGCCGCGTATCAAATTCAGGTGGTGATTGCACGTTATTGGTTATCGGTTCTTGATTATTCGCGCCTCCCGCATTTTGGAAGGCAAAATTAGCAGGTGCTTTGACCAATTCGCGAACAGTTGGATTAACCGTCAGCGTAATAATATCACTATTACGTGCTACAGACGGACGAATGCGCAATGAAATACCTTCGTAATCTTTTGTAAATTGCGGCACCAACGTCGCTGATGAATAATTATAGCCGGGATTAAATCCATTTCCGTTATTGTTACCATCTGTGAAACCAGGGGTATTGTTGGTGCCAGCGTTTTGGAAGCTCGAAACGTAACTAATATCTTTGCGCACTTCAATAACACCAACCGCATTATTCAGCGTGAGAATTTTCGGTTCTGATAAGGTGTCAGCTTTGCCATTTTGTTCGAGCGCCGATATTTGTGCTTTGAATTTTAAATAATCACTTGGCGCCACTAATACCTGGGCAAACATGCCGCCACTCATTGCAGGGCTGATACCAGAAATATTACCAAATCCGGTACCAATAGTTGCGCCATTATTTAAGTCAGTTGGAATAGCTAAATCATCGGTGGCACCAGTGACATACGCGTCGCCTGCTTTTGTGCCGCCACTCCAATCAACACCTAATTCTTTTGCGCCTGCATCGCTGACTTCAATAAAGCGCGCTTCAATTAATACTTGAGTACTATTGTAATCCAATGCCTGCAGTAACCGTTTCACTTCTTGAATAGTTGCGGGAGAGGAACGGACATAAATCGTATTTGATTTTTTCTCAAAATAAATTTT
>JAHEDF010000638.1 GCA_024641365.1 Planctomycetota bacterium
TGTGGTGTTGTTGTGCATGAAGCGACCGGTATCAAAAACTATCGTTGTATACAGGCACTCAGCGATTGGCTTGGTTAATGGCACCTGCATTTTCTCTAGCAATTGCTCGACCACAACGCCGGTGCTTTCCGCATCGACATCAACAACATTAATTGAACCAAATCGTGTATTAGTAACATGATGATCTAAATTAATTAACGTAGTATGTTTTACATGGGCAACGAATCCCAGACGTTCAATATCACCTGCATCGCAACTAATCATTATTTCGGCAGATGCTGTTGCCTCAGCCGCAGCAATATCTGCTACGGTAGTGATATCTGCAAAATTTGGTAAAAACGCATACATGGATGCAACTTTACTTGGGCATAAAAAACGCACTCGTTTACCCATTGCGCGTAAAGCATGCACAAGCGCTAATCCTGCGCCAATACCGTCACCATCCGGATTAATATGCGTCGTCACAATGACGTTAGTTGATTCCTGAATTTTACTTATGGCATCGACATAGGACATAAACACTCCTCAACTGGTAAGACCTTCATGACAATTTTTTGGTTCGCAGGGGACTATGACAACGATCAAAACAAGTCCAGATGCGTTCGCTTGTCCTCCACAGCGCGAATTTCATAAAACACGTATCGTATGCCGCCTCATAATACACTTTCCTGATGCTTTCCTAAAATAAAAATCCGCTAGGCTATTACCATGCCAATAGACACACGCGTTTTTGTTGCTGGCGAGTCCGCAGCAAGTTCCCTCCACTTAACCAAACGTGCGCGTAAGCGAACAAAAATTGTCGCCACTATTGGGCCGGCATGTAGTAGCGAAGATGTACTACGAGAAATGTTTCGAGCGGGCATGAATGTCGCTCGTTTGAATATGAGTCATGGTGACCATAAAGATCATTTAGAACGTCTGCAATTAATTCGTCGCATTAGTAAAGAACTAGAGCGCCCCGTTGCCGTACTTGCCGACTTACAAGGTCCAAAAATTCGCACCGGACGCATGAAAGATAATCAACCGGTTGAATGGAAAGTTGGGGACTTAGTTGTTATAACCGTTGCCGATTGTCCAGAAGGCACGGCCAAACGTGTTGGTACCACGTATGCTGGATTAGCACGCGATGTCATTAAAGGAAATGTTTTATTAATTGATGACGGACGCATGCGTGCAGAAGTCGACCATGTGGATGGCGATGATATTCATTGCACTGTACTTGTTGGTGGTTGGCTCAAGAGCAACAAGGGTATTAATTTGCCAGGCGTTACCGTCAGCACGCCGTCGGTAAGTGAAAAGGATAAAGCGGATTTAGCTTGGGCTATTGCCAATGACGTTGATTATATTGCGATTAGTTTTGTTCGTTCCGCTCGTGACGTACGCAATTTAAAAAATCGCATTGCTGAATCTGGACGTGATATTCCAGTTATAGCAAAAATTGAAAAAGGCGAAGCAGTTGACTCAATTGAAGAAATTCTCAATGAAGCAGATGGCATTATGGTTGCCCGTGGAGATTTAGGCATCGAAATTAGCACCCAACGTTTACCCGTTGTACAAAAAGATTTAATCTCAAAAGCAAATCGCCAAGGAAAATTAGTCATTACTGCGACGCAAATGTTAGAATCGATGATTGAAAATCCGATTCCAACCCGCGCCGAATCAAGCGACGTGGCCAACGCGATTTTTGATGGCAGTGATGCGGTGATGTTGTCGGGCGAGACTGCTTATGGAAAATATCCAGTTGAAGCCATCGCTGAAATGACTCGCATTGCGGCTGAAGCGGAAAAAAGCCCGTATATGGCGACGGTAAAATTAGATCGCAATAGCGCACCATTTAATAATTTTGCTTTTGCGTTTAGTGGAGCCGCTGACTATTTATCGCGTGAAATTAATGCGAATGGTATTGTGGTATTGAGTAACGGTGTTGAAAAAGCACTATTATTATCAAAACGCCGCGGCCATATTCCGTTAGTCGCACTGTGTTATGATGAGCGGTCATGGCGTCGTATGAGTTTATTCTGGGGTATTATTCCGATCTTGATCCCATTTATGGATAATTTGCAGGACTTAGTAGAGAAGGCGACCGAAGAATGTCTGCGCTTTAAAGTATTTTCTGAAGGCGATACCGTTGTGGTTATCAGCGGCATTTCTGCCGCCGGGGCTAATACGATTAAAGTCTATCAAATCTAATAGTATCGTGAGCGTTGGTGTACGATCTCGTATACCGACTCCTGCCCTAAGTCAGGTTCTGATAACCCCCTGCGTTGTTTGCAGG
>JAHEDF010000639.1 GCA_024641365.1 Planctomycetota bacterium
AACATCACCAACTTTTTTATAGATAAGCTGCTCGCTGCCCATGGCGGACAATCCATAAAATGCATACAGACAAACGAATAAAAAGAGTTGGTATGATTTCATAATAATTGATCGCTTTCATTGATTGGTGTCATTCGCTTGACGTCACAGGACTATGGGGGGCTCAGAGAGGTGACAAGTTTGGAATTCTGTGTGATTTTCCATCGTTAATTGTGTGTTGGCTATTAAAGGTAGTTTGAGGATTAATTATGATTCCCTAATTTTTGTCATGTGTCAGATAACATTCCTACTGCGGCGGAAACAAATCCCTGCCGCGAAAACATCATTGCTGATTCGCTGTTATGCCAGAGTGTATTGAACAAAAATATGAGCGAAATGATTATGCCACATACCAATAAATCAGTTAGCTGTAACGCAATTTAAATTAAAATTTGTGATTCTCGTGCATTTGTGGTATATGTTATCTAATCACAAGACGAAAAAGCGTCATTAATAGCATTATAGTGCATAATGATCGCCAATTGCACAGACTTTTTGGTCCTAAGCAATTTAGTGTCCAGATAAGAGGTAAGACCAGCGTCAACCAGTTAATGATAATGTTAACAGACCAACATTCAGAGCTATTTATGCCAAGTAACATCCATAATTCAGACAATAGACTTTTCGAACAAGATGCGTCTGTAGTCAACAAAACTACATATAAATGCCAACCACAAGGTTCCACTAATAAAAATATCTATTTCCGTTCAGGCACACAAATTGGTTCTTTCGCAAAACGTGCATTCACCCTTTTTGAAGTCAGTATTTCTTTAGCCATCGTTACCTTTGGCGTTGTGTCTGTTATGTTACTTATCCCGTCGGGGATTAAGGTGCAGCAACAGGCACGCATGAGTATTTTAGCAACCGCTAAAGCAGTTGAATTAATTCAGGATTTCAGCAGCAACATTGGTGGTGAACGTCGAGTAGAGATGGAGGCCGTTGAGCCATGGGATGCTCGACCTTTTTGTTATTCATCATCTCGTTGGGATTTGGAATATCGCACCTCTCGTTGGGATGGTGGAATTATTCCATTGCCAATAGAAATTGCCAAACGTCTCGATTCAGAAGGCGATGAAATTCAAAATCTCATCAGTCAAGGTGCATATATTTATTATGCCGACCCGAAAGTTTTGCCCGGTGTTGATCCTCGCTATACAAATAATGAAGCACCGAATGAGGCAACCAAATTAATTTTTGCTGTTTCTGGTTATGCGCAAAATAATGCGATTACAAAATTTCCATGGAAGGCGTGGCCCTATCGCATGAATTACCCATCATCACCGATGATGATTGATTTAGATTATCGCTATCAAATGGCGCCATTGCCGATTGATCCCCCAGCCCAAGGGCCCGCGAGCCGCAAGCGTCCGTGGAGCGGGCAATATCCTGGATCATCGTGGAATTCAGTCGAAGGATGGGCAAATGGAAATGCAGATCCAGCACGCCCGCAAGATCGCGATCCATTGCTGCAAGATATCGCGAATGCCTCAGCAACTTATTATTTTAAATTACGAGGTGGTAAAGCCAGCACGGATGAACGGATAAAATTTATTGAGAATACTGCCGATCCAAACTCTTTAATTCCATTGCGAAGAAAACTCGTCGAAGCGGTCGTTGCCTTTTGTCAGGATAAATTCAATGGTCCAATTGGAAATATAGGTGAATATACGCAGTATTACAACCCGCCACCAGGGGATGCGACAACGTACCGAGCATTGGTAAAAACGTTCCGTGATGATTTTGCTAGGCTATGCCGACAAGCAGAAGTTTTTCCACAACAGCCATATGATGCTGGAAAAGCGAGGATGCGTGCACAAATCGCATTACGAGTTCAATGTATGCGCTTCATGGCTTTTGCGGCACAGACGTTTTATTTAAAACATATGGGAGATGACGATCCGGATTTTGAACAAGCCTTTACTGATGGTAGAGATGTAACCATTGATGGAACACCGCTAACCGTTGATCGTTTACGTTACTTTCACGATTGCAGCAAAGAAGCAGCCATGCTTTATGCGGCATCATTTCCATATGATTGGGGCGCGCCTCGACCTGTTACACGTTGTATTGGCCAAGATGAAGCACTCTTTGAGTTTGACTTATTTAATGCGCGAAATTTACCAATGGCAGGTGTCGGCGGCACTAAGGCAACAATGTGGAAACCAATTTCGGCTCAGACCATTACCAGCATCGGTTTGCCTGGCATGTTTCCTGGTGTGTTGACGTATAATTCGA
>JAHEDF010000152.1 GCA_024641365.1 Planctomycetota bacterium
TGCTTTTCCTCCAGCCAGCACTAATGGATAATCGGTATTATTATGTGTCCGACGATTGCTCGACCCATATAATGTTATGGTGTTATCAAGAACGGTGCCATTGCCTTCTTTCATCGAACCAAGCGTTTTTATGAAATTGGCAAACTCACCAGTCAAGAATTGATCGAATTTACCAAGATCTTCATAGCCTCTATTTTTACCAACACCATGTGCAAGGCCGTGCCAATTATTTAAGCCGACAGCAGTTGGAAATGCATTCGAAACCGAAGATGCGACTGCCACTTCTCCCATCATAAACGTAGCTGCGCGTACCGAATCGGTTTGTAAGGCATATGCCATTAAATCATACATGACCCGGATATAATCTGCTGCTTCACCAGGATCTGCTTCCACTTTGAAGATGCCCTTATCAACCTGTGGCTTGGCGATTTTCAACCACTCCTGGGCACGTGTTACACGTTTACTGGTATCATCAAGAGAATCCAAATACTGATCGTAAATTTGTTGATCCGCATTTCCCAGTTGACTACGAATAGTTTTGCTCTGAGTGAAAACCCGGTCTAATAAACTTGAAGACAAAGATAATTGTTGCGCTTCATTTGCGCTTTGTTCTTTATCATTGCCAAATAGACGAGTAAATATCTGGGCCGGTTTATTTAATGCTGGTATTGGTCTTCCTTGATCTGAATAAGACAGGGTTCTCGTTCGCGTCGGTGAGCCAACACCGCCATCGCTAGATAAAATTAAAGAACCATATCGCGTACTCCCTCCCAGGTGTCGATCGACGATTTGGTCAATGGAAATAAAGTTTGTAGATTTAACTGCACTAATATAGCCACCGGTCAAAAAGACATCCGCTGTATCATGTCCACCCATTTTACGGCCATTTGCATGCGACAAACCTGACAAAAATGTGATGTGACTACGATGCGGCTCGAGTGGTTTATTGCTATCAGTAAATGTGTATGTGCTGCCTGATTCTCGCGGTGACCAATACCAATTAGCAAATTGGTTATCCGCAGGTGGAGTACTCACGCCAAAGGGAAAGAAAATACCGCAAAATCGTTTAGGTGGTGTCGCGCCAGCTGACGGACGTAGCGGTGATGGGTCATTCGCCATGCACTCTAAATACGGTAAAGCCAATGATACGCCAAGACCACGCAATAAGGTACGTCGATTAAGGTGCCAGTGTCGTTTCATAATAATTCCTTATTGATGGGTAAATAATTTGCTGGTTGTGATTGCGGTAATTAAATTACCCAAACGGTAATCATCTTCAGCAAATTGTTTATATAAAGCGTTCAACATTGGCTGATCACTAAATGTTAATGAACGACCGATCGCATATGTTGTTAGTCGATGAACAATATTTTCAGTAAAGCGATCACGTTCATGTGAAAGTAAATGCTGCCGTAATCCTTCTAAACCAGCTATTTGTTTATTCCCAGGAAGAACGGCCGTGTCGTCTATTTTTGCCAGTGCAAACTCAGCCTCTGGTTCTTTTTTCCCTTTTTTCTTTCCTTGCTGTTCCGGTTTTTCTTCATGTGCAATAAGATGTTTTACTTGATCACGCCACTGACCGACGGCGTCGTAGTGCTCAAATGGAAGACCCCACGGATCAAGATTTTTATGGCAGTCAAAACAGGATTCTTTTTTACGATGTTGTTCTAATTGTTGCTTTAATGTTAGTTTTGAAAAATCGACGCTTTCTTCATCTAATGGTTCAACATTTGGCGGTGGCGGCAAAGGTGGGTCATTTAATAAACGATCGCGCACCCATTTTGCGCGTAAAATTGGATGTGACTGCTCGCCCGTTGAACCTACTAAGTGAATGCTCGCATGAGTCAGCAGGCCACCACGCTTATCTTGCGGCTTTAAATTAACGCGCTGATATTGAAGTCCCTTAGGACCGCTTATGCCATAATGATCAGCAAGCGGTTTATTGAGAAATGAATAATTTGCACTGAGTAACGTAAGGGCATTTAAGTTATTATGAAGGGTATCCGAAAATAGCAGTTGCGTTTCCTCGCGCATGTAGCCCTTCATGGCGTCCTTAAATTCTGGATAATAACTGGGATTAATTGCAATGCGATCTAATCCATCTAAATCTAGCCACTGATTAACGAATGTGTTAGTAAAGTAGGATGATTTTTTGTCTTTTAGCAAACGACGGGTTTGGTTAGCAATCTCACTTGTGGTTGTTAATAGATTTTTACGTGCCGCTGTCGTTAAAGCCTCATCAGGTAGTGTGCCCCACAAAAAATAACTTAATCGGCTGGCCAATTCTTCGCTGGTCAACGGACGTGGAGCGGCCTTTGAAGGACTTGGCTGTAACAAATAGAGAAAATCAGGAGACACTAATACCATGGCTAGCGCTTCGCGCATGGCCGTGATATCGGATTTAGTTTTCTGCAAAACCTCTTTATAATAACCGACAATTGGCGACAAGTCAGCATCTGTTACAGCGCGACGAAATGCTTTTTCGGTAAATCTTTTTATAACAGCATGCGCATATTGCTCATCTGACATGCTGCTGGGGCGGTCAAAATAAATATTACGATGATGAGCTGGTGGCCATATTGTTGTGGATGGGGATGAAAAGGTCACTTCATGTATAAAAACATGCGCGTCTTTCTTAGGGTCTCCTGGAGCATCTCTGTTTCCTTCCCTAATCCGCATTTTATTACCAGGTACTGGTAGATATTCAAAAAATGATCCATTTTCAGGTAAATGGTTTATACTTAAATGGAGGGATTTATTTTTAGCATTCACATCTGGCAACGTAACACGCTCCATGCGTCCACTCCATGATAAATCATGCGTACCAGAAGTTGTGATATCGGATTCACCAATAGCGGTAAAAGCAAAACCTGTCCCTGCCCCTCCCAAGAATCCGAGTCGTACCTGTAAGCGAGCGGCTGCGGCACCTGGGGGAATAACCGCTTCAATTTTAGCGGTAATAGTAAAATCACCTTCTCGCTGATACTCTTTTACTGATGTTACAAAGGCTGAACTGGAAAATTTTATTCGTGGACCAACATCGCCTTTATTAATTTTTGCTAGCGTAAATGCATCTTTTGTCGGTTTCGCTTGAATACTTTTGGGCTGTGATCCTTCAACAATTGCTTTACCCAACGCCATGCGAGCGGTTTCTAAAATGGTTTCCAATTGCATGCCTGAAAAACCCATCGATGCGCCATTATTAGTAAAACCATCTGGTGATAATGGTTCTGATGGTAATGAGCTAGCGTAATCTAAATCAATACCAATTAAATCACGCATGGTATTAGCATATTCTTCACGCGTTAATCGCCGCAGCGTAAGTTGCCCAGTTGGCTTGCGCTTTTCTGCCGCGTGTTTAAAAGACGCCTGCAGCCAATTAATAAGTATGGTTCGCTCAGCACTTGAAAGTTGCGGTTTATCTTCCGGTGGCATTTCACCGCGTTGAATGTTATGCAAAACGTCATGCCATACTTCACCATGGATACCATTAATCATATCTGGGTTAATGGTATCGAGTCGCAAATCTCCTTTTGATTTTTGCGGACCATGACAACTATAACAATGTTGTTTTAAAATCGGCTGCACCTGAGCGCTGTAATCACTCGGCGATAATTCTGAAGCCGTTGCTGAAATGCTTGTTACCAAGCAGACGCTAACGATACTTGCAAAGCGCCATAGCCGACTTGCCTCATTTATTTTGCTAGCGTGATAGTATGTTCTCATGGGCGATGCCTTGCTGTGAGTGCAGATAATATCTTACCACACGTTTGTAAGTCATGGTTTACAATAAATGTAAATCCCTCCACTACACCATTAATTGCTGAATTGGACCCGTTTGGTCAATAGTGAGGCTGACATCTAAGTCTCCATAATGTTTGATCGGATTGCCATAGGCATTAAGAATAGTGGTGTAGAAATTGCCCAGGGTTTTGTGGCCAGGTTGATTGTATTTAGGTAATCGAATATAGCGCCCGCCTATATTACGCAATTTTACCTTATCACCAGCCATAATCACGAATGGCACTTCTGAGCCTTTACTGTGATGAGCCTCGCCGTTTTCTGGTAAATACATGATTATGGTGTTGTCAAACATGCTGCCATTGCCTTCTGGCATGTTCTTAAGCCCCTGCACGAGGCGATTTACCAAGTTCATATGATGCGTACGTAATTTAGTGCGAACATCAAAAGAGGAAAGTCCATCTACGCTACCATTGTGACCAACATGATGGAGTCGAATTTCGCTTTCCAATAAGCCATCGTAAACCGTGCCTAAATCATCAACCGTGAAGGTCGCCACATTTGTAAGGCCAGCATATAATGCACCGAGTAAGATGTCAGCGAATGCCTCTTGTTGCTCAACAGTATTGTACTGATCCTGCATGACATTGTTTTTAATTTGAGGGATGTGTTTTTTGATATTTCCTGCCATGGATTTTAATGCATTGTTACGCTTTATAATGCTATCGACAGACCCAGCATAATTTCCAAGTTTTTGCGCCCCTTCAATGTCATTTAATCCAGTCGCATGAGATTTAATATTTTTAGACATGTCGTTGTACATGCGATGATCTAACTGACGTCCAATGACGATATCTTTTTGGTCCAGTGCAACTGAAAATAAACTTTCAAACGCTACACTGGGTGAAGCAAATGCGTAGTTAGGTTGTTTCGGTCCAAGGGCAGACATGCCATTGACGATACCTTTTTTATTTCCAGCACAGGTTAGTTCGACGTGTTCAAATGGCGAGGTAAACATGCGACCCAATTCAATATCGACGGTAGCACGCGTAATGGTCGTAGGTCGATCTGCTGCGCGGCAAACACCTAATGGCGACTGAAAGGTACTATGACCCATCGTACACATTTTTGCCGATAATCCTTGTAACAGGGTCATATGTTTTTTGTGTTCATTAAGCGGCATTAACCAATCTGGCAAATCATGTTTGCTTAAATCGGCTTCAAATGCCGCCATTTCATCTTCGCGTTTTTTATCGGACTCACTCAATGTCGGCGGCACTAAAACGCGCGGGAAAAGACCATTCCCCTTTCTGATAAAAATAAAACGCGGCGTCTCTTTAACTGGCTTAGCTCCGTCTGCAAAGAGTGGTGAAATACCAGATAATGCCGAAAGACCAATGGCGCTGGCGGTCGCATTTTTAAGTAAGGTACGACGATTCGTAATCATGAATTAGTCCTTGAGGTTTTTTCGGTAAATAAAGGAATCGGAGGTTAATAAAGACTCGACGAGCGCCTTAAAACTACCGCCACTTTCTACGTAAGCCTTGTCGGCTGCGATTAGCGTTTGTGAATCCGATAACATTTCATTGCGCCCCATAAAATAACGAAAAACATTACGGATAAATGATTGACGAACACGTTCTGATTTTCCTAAGCGGGTAATTAAATCGAGCGCATCTTTTACGTCACCATCTAAAGATTTATCACCAGTACCGTCCAGTACACCATTCGTTACAATCGGTTTGGTTTTATAAGTATGCACAGTCCAGGTGGAATACGGACCATTTCTACCGCGCTCTAATACTTTTTCTGTTTTGATAATATTTTCTTCACTTTCGAGTGCCTCTTCTGTTCTGTAACGGCCAAAATCATCAAAACATTCAAAAGCGTAACCAAGAGGATTCATACGTTGATGACAGTTCCAGCACTTACTGTCTTCGGTTTTAACCATGCGTTCACGCAAGGTGCGATGTGGATCTTCTGGTATCTGTGCGTCAACGGTAATGGGAACATCAGGAACAATACCGGCTAATAGTTTTTCACGTATCCATTTTCCGCGATGAATCGGATCGGTTGCAGCATTTTGCGAAAATGACACCAACCATGCTGGGTGCGTCAGCATTCCCATGCGATTATTAACTTTAAAAGGCTGCTCTATTTCGTAGGACCATGTGCGATAATCTAAGTTGTACATTTTTATCGAATGCGCTGTTGCCTCACCATCGTTTGGCATTGCGACTCGACTTTTACCTGTCGTGCCGTCTTTTCCATATATCACTTCATATAACTCAAAATTTTTCCTTTGCTTAGGATCCAAGTGTTCCTTTTTATTCTTTTTTTCAATTAATTGAAGGTATTCTTCACGGTTGGCTCTGTCTTGTTCCGCTGCCGCTTTGGCGCGTACTGCCATTGATTTATTATCACCATTATGATGGACAAAATATTTATCAGAAGTTAATAGACGATTAAAGACGTCCTTATCCTCTTTTAATATATGACTGACGAATGCATCGGCTTCTTTAGAAACCTTTCCTGGAACGCGATAAATATATTTCCGCGAAAACACGCGGTGTGGACCATAGTTGCCAACAAAGCGATCTTCGTCTTTAAAGACATTAAAAATATTATAGTAGCCAAAGAAGTCCTGGAAAAAACGAATAATGCGCGGTTTGTCAACCGTATCATCATTAAGTAGTCTTACTACTTCTCGTTTATAGTCTTCTTTCGAAACTAATTTTCCGCTATTGGCCGCCTGTGTTAATTGTTCATCTGGCGTGCTGTCGGTTAGCGCATAGGCGATAGCATAACTTGCCTCACGCGGTGTTAATTTCATGCGACCATCAGCATCAGGTCTGCCATCGCCAAATTCTTTACGATACACAAAATCTGGCTCCATCAGTATGGATACTAATACGCGTTCCAGTGCCATAGTATTATTGCTGCCTAATTTAAAGGCCTCTTCAAATAATGATAAATAACGCGCTGACTCCTCCTGCGTTGGCGGTCTTTGCAGTGCCAGTTTATATTGGGCAGCAATTGCCGCCTCTAATTCCGCCTGGTTCGGCTTGCTTTTATTTTGGATAATCTGTTCAAACTCCGCTTTCGTTTGCTTAATATCCCATGTTTCATCAGGATATAGCCCGCTAATTCTCGGGCCTCTCTCCCCCTTTTTCCGGTCTCGTATTTTTTGCATGGTCTCCTCGTATCCTTCTGGATACACATAGAGTCCATGTTTAACTAAAGCTGGCTTAAGCTGTTTACCAGCAATCCATTTCGCATTGGATAAGAGCGTTAAAAAAGCGCCACCATCTAAGATTTCCGTATCATAATATTTGACCCCTGAATCTGATGGAAGATTAAAGGGAGGGACTATGCCATAAAATGCATCAGATTCGTAACGTCTGGATTTACCATTTAATTGAAATACATCATTGACTAATTGTAGATAAATGAGCTCGTTAATGCGCCATCTGCGCGCTGGGGTAAATGGTTTATCGGTTATTTCACCACTGAATAACTTTTCATGACTGATGTAGTTACCATATTTATAATAGCGTAATTTATCTTCTAATTTAGACGCATTGTTCCTTTTTAGTTCACCCGCAACCCAGCTCAGCAACCCATCGCGTTCGACTGATGTTGGCTGATCCTTTTTCTTCGGTGGCATTTCAAGCGTATAAATTTGTTCTTGCACCTTATTCAATAGCTCAAGACGAGCATCGCGTGCCAATTTATCTAAATTGTCTAATTGGATATCCCCTTTCATGGTGTCACCATCATGACAGGTAAAACAATAGGTGTTCAACACCTTCGCTACCGGTAACGGGATTTGTTCAGGTGAAATCTCTGAAGAAACCGCTGAAAGAGGTAGCGACACAACAAGCATTGCGAAGAAAGCGCTGCGTTTAAGCTTAGTTACAGCTCTATTTCTTGTGCGTGTAAGCATACCGTAGTCCCCGCCTGGCGCAGATAGGGTTCAGCGCCTTTTAGACATAAACGATTGCGCTACGGATGTCTGTACAGTTGGTTTTCTCCACATGACATCCTGTGGAGAACGGTAACGGGCTGTTATTTATGCCTTACCAATGATCGGGTTCGAACTCTAGTCGCTGGCGATACAGAAAAGTGCCTGACAAATTGCGTCTATTTTGCTGATCTTCCGGTTCACCGCCAAATGGTTTGCTGATAGCTGCCGGTGTGATGTTCAAATCTTTGTGACCTGATGCATAGATGTAACCAGGAGACGTCGGTGCGACTGCTGGACTCCACGCAACTTCATACCAGAAAATTGGCTCATTGGAGCGAGCAATCGCCCATTCATGTTGTGAATACCAAACGCCTTTATCCGGTGAACTTTGGACCTCGTTCCAATCTTTATGTCCTCGTGAGTCACCACCTCCGCACGTCACGATAAAGACTGCTGGTGATTTACGATATACACGAAACCAACAGGGCGCATTGGTTCCCGGCATAGTTTCTGATTGACCGGTGACGAATTCTGAAAAATTATTTGCCAGTGGCATGGGATCA
>JAHEDF010000153.1 GCA_024641365.1 Planctomycetota bacterium
GAGCGTGCGTGCTGCTACCGCTCCAATGCGCAACCCAGTAAAACTCCCAGGACCCGTTGCCAAAGCTAATCGCGATGGCGCTCCATGAGTACGCATTAATCCGTCCAACATCGGTACTAAATTTTTCTCTGCATCACCATCAGCCAGCTGCTCAAACGCCAATTCGCGACCATCAGCTGACACCACGCACGCTGACGCCCTGCGCGCCACACATTCAAAAGCCAACAACATGGTGGTATGGTTGCCACCACCCGTCACGGGCAAGGGGGCATTTGTTTCAGGGGCTTAACCGAATGCTATTAAGCTAAGGACTTTAATCACATGGAGAACCGGAGAACCAGAGAAAAGCTGGTGATAGCTGAGCTTTAACTTTGCGAATCGGGCCTTTTTATCCCTGTTTAATAAAAACTTGCTAACATATCCCACTCCGGTCCTCCGGTTCTCCATGTGAATGTGGCCCTATCATTTTGCTTTAATTAATAGCATTGGGCTTTGCCTCGAACCCCCGCAGCCTTTGTTGCGTTTTGTGCGGCGCTGCGCTGGGTTTTTCCCGTTAGATGTCATGCTAGGTAGCCGTACTTGGCGGTGATTATGGACATTCCAACGACATCTCTACGCTGCCCCGCCCGAAGGAGACGTAGCGTGGCGATCACTGACCAGGATGTGCGACATCTGTGCAAACTCGCGAACCTCGCCCTGACTGATGCCGAAGTGGCACGCATGGCGACTGAGCTTGAGGCAATTGTCGACTATGTGCAGCAATTGCAGTCGGTTGATACGACCGGAGTTGAACCCATCGCAAATGTAGCTGGATTGGTCAATGTAACGCGCCCTGACGAACCGGGTCCGCTCTTGTCACAAAGCCAAGTATTAGCAAATGCTCCAGCAAAAAATGAAGTCGCTATTTTAGTGCCGAAGGCGGTGGATCGATGAGCACCTGCCCAACTGCCCAAGCTATTGCAGCTGCTGTAAACGGCGGCGCCTCTGCGCGCACGGAGGTTTCTGCTGCCATCGCACGTGCCAAAGCCGATACCACGAATGCAATAATTCGCATTCATGAAGCACGTGCTCTTGAAGCCGCCGATAAAGTCGACGCCCGCATTAAAGCTGGTGAAAAATTGCTATTAGCGGGTGTCCCTATTGTTATTAAAGATAATTTATGCACTGAAGGAATTGAAACCACGGCTGCATCGAAAATGTTAAAAGGCTATGTTGCACCTTATACCGCAACAGCAGTGAAAAGATTAGAGGACGCTGGCGCTATTGTAATCGCAACAGCAAATATGGATGAATATGCATTCGGTTCATCAAATGAAACCAGTGCTTACGGCCCAGTAAAAAATCCAATTGATCCATCACGAATTCCTGGCGGTAGTTCAGGTGGTAGTGCGGCTTCCGTTGCAGCAGGAATAGTTCCATTATCACTCGGATCAGATACTGGTGGATCTATCCGCCAACCAGCGAGTTTATGCGGTGTAGTTGGTATGAAACCAACCTACGGTGCCGTGAGCCGCTATGGATTAATTGCCTTCGGTAGCAGCTTGGATCAAATTGGTCCATTTGCTCGCACTACCACTGACGCAGCGTTATGTTTGCAAGTCATGTCTGGCGAAGACACCAATGATTCGACCTGTGCAAAACATGATTTATCGGCATTACAAAATGTTGGCGACGGCGAACCAACGGCCGTTTTAAAAGGTTTAAAAATTGGTGTCGTCCCTGGGCATTTACAAAATTTACAGCCAGAAGTTGCTGATGCCGTGGCCAAAGCCAAAGCCGCATTAGAAAAAAATGGCGCCACTTTTGTTGATATAGAAATGCCACATGAACAGTATTCCGTCGCAATTTATTATATTATCGCCACGGGTGAAGCATCATCTAATTTATCACGCATGGACGGTATTCGTTTCGGTCATCGCACCAACAACGCCGATAATTTAACTGAGGTCTATGGCAAAAGTCGTGATGAAGGATTTGGTCAAGAAGCCAAACGACGTATTATGTTAGGCACCTACGTATTATCGACCGGCTATTACGACGCGTATTACAAAAAAGCACAACAAGTACGTCGCTTAGTGTGCCGCGATTACGAACAAGCACTAAGCAATTGCGATGTCATCTTAGGCCCCGTTAGTCCAACAACAGCATTTAAGGCCGGTGAAAAATTAAGTGACCCCCTACAAATGTATTTATCGGACATTTACACCATTGCTGCTAATTTAGCTGGCGTACCCGCGGTGTCAGTGCCATTTGGCAAAGACAATAATAATCTGCCAATTGGTATTCAATTCCAAGGACCGCAATTTGCCGATGCTAAAGTATTACAAATTGCTCGGGCATTGGAATCGTTAACGTAGAGAGACAGACACCCAATCTCATGTCACTCGCAAGGGTCACGGTGGATTAAACCCGTGGCCATTTTCATGAGAACACTTGCGTCGTCTCACGTAATTTTAGCGATAAACATATCATTATACTACTCCGCGGTGTAGTTTGCTTGGGGTTGATTATGCTCCCTGCTAACCAGCATCAGGTAAACACCATTGATAAGAAAGTGGTCATACATGCGCATCGCAATTTTGGATAGTTTTACTGCTGACCAAAACACCTTATTATGGACAGATCTGCATACGCTTGGCGAAGTACGGGTTTTTCCGCGCACGTCTCCTAAACAATTATTACAACATGCGGCAGGTTGTGAGGCTGTCTTAACAAATAAAGTTGTTATCAATGCCGACACCATTGCTGCGTTGACAGCAAAAAATGCGGAACGTCAATTACAATACATAGGCGTCATTGCGACTGGCACCAATGTAATTGATTTAGAAGCGGCAAAAAAACATAATGTCGTTGTTACTAATGTACCCGGGTATTCTACCGAATCAGTAGCGCAATTAGTGTTCGCCCTTATCTTACAATTAATTCAAGATGTCGCTGGGCACAGCGCTGCCGCGAAAGCAGGACGTTGGGCGGCTGGACCGGATTTTTGTTTTTTCACGCAACAACTCAGTGAATTAGCTGGTAAAAAATTAGTAATTGTTGGCATGGGAGCAATTGGTGGTGCCGTTAAACGCATCGCAGAAGCATTCGGAATGACGGTTATTGCAGCAGCTGTTCCAGGATCTTCAACGCCAGAACGTATACCGTTAGCGGAAGCATTGCCACAGGCCGATATTATTTCCTTGCATTGCCCCCTCACCCCAGCCACCAATACATTTATTAATAATGATTTTTTAAGCACTATTAAAAAAGGCGCTTTATTAATTAATACAGGGCGCGGTCCATTGCTGGATGAAGCTGCTGTAATTCAGGCACTAAACGATGGCCGTCTTGGTGGATTAGCCGTTGATGTCTTGTCTTCGGAACCACCTCCTGCACAGCATCCGTTTTTAGATAACAGCGCACCATGGGCATCGCGAGTTGTTGTGACACCACATATTGCCTGGGGTACGGTTGAAGCTCGTCAGCGATTAATAAGCGTAGTTGCTGCTAATTTAACGGCCTTTGTCTGTGGAAAACCAATAAATCGCGTGGTGTGATCAGAGCTGACTGATTTAACGAATCAGTCAGCATGAAATTACGCGACACGCAACATACCAGTTATTATTAATTTAAGCTGGTGTCGCTTTATAAACTAAACCGGCTCCGACCAAATCGCCCAATGCCATACCGACGGATTTAAATAACGTTATTTCATTATCGTTTATTCGTTTTGGAACAACTCCGGTGCAAATATCCGCTAATTCACCAATGACGTGGGATTCATTGCATGCGCCTTCGGCAATTGGCACTAATATTTCTCCCGCTTCCTTAAAACAATTTGCTTTGCTATCGACATAGACTTTTGCTTTTACTACTAATGCGGTATCACATTCCCGCTTCGTCGCATGATGATTGCCAATAAAATCGGTGTGGGTTCCTGGTTTAATCCAGGCGCCCTCAACTAGCGGTTCTTCAGAGCCCGTCGCACAGACAACAATATCGGCATCAACACAAGCCGTTTCAATGCTGGTAACCACTTCAAATTGAATGGCGGAATAGTTTTTGCGCATGTCCTCAACTATGGCTGCCGATTTATCACCTGAACGACCCCACACCATAATGCGTTTGAGTGGTCGCGCGCAAATATGCGCATGAATTAAATACGATGCCAAATTCCCTGTGCCTATTATTAATAAATTTTGCGCAGTATCGCGCGATAATAACCGCGAAGCCAACGCCGAAATACCAGCGGTTCGCCACATGGTGACGCTCGTTCCATCAATTAATGCTAATGGCTCACCGTGCACGCGATCAAACAACATTATTTTTGAATACAGGCGTTGATAGTTTGGTTGCGGCTCGGGAAAATAGGTGAATGCTTTAACTCCAATAAATTCATCATTCCATGCTGGCAGTAATGCAAACGCATCTTTTTGCTGATGCTGTTCATCAAGCAAAAATACCGTGCGTGGAGGCATGGTAAATTTTTGTGAAAAGGCTGCATAAAGTGCGTCTAGCAAAAGCGGAAACTGCATAGCTGCTTGAACGTGTTCAGTGGTGAGGATACGCATAATAGGAACCTAAACGATGTGATGAGTTATTAACGCTCGTGTTAAATTAAGAAGTGCGGCAGCCTTGATTGCCAACAACTCCGGTCAAGCTTATTTTGCATACCGAAACAGGGCTTTTGTCTAAACCTACAGTGAAAGAACGCGATGCTGTTCAAATAAAACACCCCTGAGCGCAATGCGCAGGGGTGTTCACTCGAGGGAATTTACCCAAAAATATTATGGGTGTTAATCTGGCTTCCACCACGCATCTAATTGTGCGCTTAAAGACGTTACCGTATCAGCGTGATCAGCAGCAATATCTTTTTCTTCCAACGGGTCTGCCGCAAGGTCATACAACTCCGTTTTATGTTTTGGTTGATTCTTTGCATCTGGCACAATTAATTTTTGTTGGCCATTAATGAGCCAGCGCCAACGAAGACTTTTTGCAGGCTCCTGTAAATCTTGCGAATCATGTGTGAAAATTTCGCCGTAAATAGTGGTACGTGCCTTGACTGCTGTTTCATCCATTAAATTAATGCCTGGTAAATTTTCTGGTATCGGTGCTTTAATGGCCGCCATAATCGTTGGATATATATCAATTGAATGTGCCAACTCATTAGCCATGCGTGGCATAATACCAGCTGGCCAATGCACAATTATTGGTGTCCGCAAACCTCCATCATATTGCGATTGCTTAGATTTTTCAGCATAATTTCCACCTTTTGGATTTTGGATCCAACCATTATCCGCTACATAAATAATAATAGTATTGTCAGCAACACCATGCGTAGATAATTGTTCGCGTAGTTGACCAATAGTTTCATCAAACCAATCGATCATGGCCCAATATTTTGCAACATGGAGCGATGGGTCTTTGTCTTTATATTTATTTAATAATCGTTCTGGTGGGGTGTGCGGCGTATGCGGCATGAACGGTGCATACCAAATGAAAAATGGTTTTTTTTCCGTTTTTGCCTCGGATATAAAATCATCAATTGGTTTCATGGTTTTGCGGCCAATATCTAAACCAACATCGCCATGACGTCCGCCTTTCGTCATACCATGGGTAAATCCACCATGACTATAATGGCCCTGCCACCATTTTCCGGTTTGCAAACTGAGATAGCCGCGCTCACTGAGCACACGTGGTAAGGTTGGCACAGCTTCCATATGCCCATTCATCGCTGCGCGTCCCGCTTCAAACCATTCTGATTTCGGTTTACCGGGAATTGGCGGTGGATCATTACTGGTGACTTTGTGTTGATGCGGATAAAGCCCAGTAATTATTGTGGCTAAACTGGGACAACATAAACTAGATGGCACATAACCACGCGTAAATGTAAGACCCTCTTTTGCTAAGCGATCAATGTGTGGGGTTTGCACATGCTTATGGCCCATAAACCCATAATCGGTCCACATGTGATCATCAGAAATTATCACCACCACATTCGGCGGCGTTGTCTCTGCAGCGATTGACACCATCGCTATGGTCATAAGAGAAATTACGAGCAGCTGCTTGAGCATGGTCTTACCTCATTGTTCATTCTACCCTATAAACATTCTGCGCGTTTCCACCCTTTCATACGTGGTATTCCAAATTATATCTGATTGCAATTGAATGACTTAGAGCTTATTTACTGATCCTTCCTTACAACGCCCGCGTATCACAGCCGTAGGTACAAGACCGCGTTTCATAAACTTTTACACCACTTGTTTGTGTCACTGAAAATACGTTGGAGCTCATAATGCGCATGTCGTCCCAGATTTGTCTCGCCCTCATTGTGAGTGTGGTTGCTGCCACCAGCGTCGTAGCTGAAGAGCGTCCACCAAATGTCGTCATCATTTTCACCGACGACCAAGGCTATGGCGATGTTGGTTGCTACGGAGCAAAAGGTTTCTCGACGCCGAATTTAGATAATCTTGCCCATCAGGGTACGCGCTTTACGAATTTCCATGTCGCCCAAGCGGTGTGTTCGGCGTCACGTATAGCATTGTTAACGGGATGTTATCCCAACCGCGTAGGATTTTCTGGCGCATTAGGACCTGGTTCTAAAATCGGTATTCACGCTGATGAATTAACCATTGCTGAAATGTTAAAAGCAAAGGGCTATGCGACTGCCGCTGTTGGTAAATGGCATTTAGGATCGAAAGCGCCATGTTTACCACGCCAAAATGGTTTTGATTCGTGGTACGGCCTCCCCTACAGCAATGATATGTGGCCTAATCATCCAACGGCAAAATTTCCTGATTTACCGTTGATGGAAAACGAAACGGTTTTGGAATTAAATTCTGACCAAACAAAATTGACGACTGATTACACTACGCATGCAGTAAATTTTATTGATAAAAATCATGACAAACCGTTCTTCCTCTATTTAGCCCATAGCATGCCGCATGTACCACTGTTTGTTTCTGATAAATTTAAAGGCAAAACCGAACTGGGATTATATGGCGATGTTATTTCTGAAATAGATTGGTCAGTTGGAGAAGTCTTGTCGTGTTTAGAACGCCATAAATTAACTGACAATACCATCGTCATTTATACCAGTGATAATGGACCTTGGTTAAGCTATGGTAATCACGCTGGCATGACAGCAGGATTAAAAGAAGGCAAAGGCACCAGTTGGGAAGGTGGCGTACGAGTTCCCTGCATTATGCGGTATCCTAATAAAATTCCTGCCGGTCGTGTGTGCGATGAGCCCTTAATGACCATCGATATTTTACCAACACTTGCTCATCTCACTAACGGCGAACTACCGAAGCATACCATAGATGGTCTGAATGTATGGCCAATTCTTGCTAATGAACAAAATGCTAAAAACCCACATGATGGTTATGCTATTTATTATAATAAAAATGACCTGCAGGCGGTGATCAGCGGTCATTGGAAATTAGTTTTGCCACACCGTTACCGCACACTGTCCGGTAGACCAGGTGGCAGCGATGGAAAACCAGCCAAATACGATATGACTGACGCGACCTTAGGCCTTTACGATATGCAAACCGATGCCACTGAACTTATTAACGTTGCTGATAAAAACCCAGCCGTTGTTATGCAATTACAATCGCTGGCAGAAAAATTTCGGGCTGATTTAGGCGATAATTTAACAAAGCGTCAGCCAACTCATGTTCGTGCACCAGGTAAAGTTGAGTAAATCCTACGATCACCTGTTACTTTCGGCAGAACGCTTATTCATCACGTTGTATTAACACCTGATATGTACTAGGTTAGAAACTATGCTGTAGATATCGCCAGCGGTCTGTCGTTTCATTTCTGATTGGACCTGTGCCTCATACGTTAGCAAACCAGTCTAAATGACCTTCACTTGACACATTAGCCACCCTAGCAGGCTGCTAAAACACCAGCCTGCTAGGATGAGAAAAAAATCAGGCGCAATTAAAATTGCAATTTTATCTGATTTTTTCTCATCTGACTCTTAACAAAGGGGGCTAGACAGCCCCCTTCAACCCCCGCAGGGTGGCACTCTGCTATTTTATGGCATTTTATTGCATCGCTTAAAACAGACTTTTGGCAACAAACGGAAAAAACGGACATAACCAATGTTGGACACGCTTTTATTATCAATTTCCGATAATGTGCTCAGCCATGTTGAGCCTGCCATAAACGCAGTCAGTGCCGCCGCAGCACAATCTGACAACGCCGCTGGCAATGAGCCTGAAAAAACTATTAACAGTGCGCGCGTTATCTGGTCGATATCCTTGGGTGTTGCGGCATT
>JAHEDF010000154.1 GCA_024641365.1 Planctomycetota bacterium
TATGGCCATACAGAAACGCTCAAGAAAATACAACAAATAGAAGCGGGTCATCCAGTTCCAGATCAAGCAGGTGTACATGGCGTGCTGGCTCTTGAGGCCATGACAGAAAATTTACACCCAAATGATTTAGTCATTGTGTGTTGGTCTGGTGGCGCCTCGGCATTACTGCCAGCACCACATGCACCATTAACCTTAGCGGATAAACAAGCTGTCACGTCAGCATTATTAGCGAGTGGAGCTGATATTTCGATAATAAATGCCATCCGCAAACATTGCTCACGATTAAAGGGTGGCCAATTTGCACGTCGCGTGGCACCGGCAAAAGTATTATGTTTAATTGTGAGCGATGTGGTTGGTGATGATTTAGCAACCATAGGTTCAGGGCCATTTGTTGCTGATCCCACAACCTTTGCCGATGTGCAGATACATGTGACGACACTGCAATTGCCCATTTCAGACGTGGTGCGACAATTTATTGCCGATGGGGTTGCTGGAAAAATTACTGATACGCCAAAGGCTGACGATCCCTGTTTTAAAACAGTTCATCATCATTTAGTTGCGAGCAATACAGCAGCACTGACAGCAATTGCCGATAAACTTAAAACTGATGGTTATGAAATTATTATGTGGCAACAACCGTTGATTGGTGAAGCGCGTTCGGCAGGTGCTACTTTTGCTGGCGCTGCAGTACATGCATTACAGCACGGAAAAAAAATTGCGCTTATAGCTGGTGGTGAAACCACAGTGACCTTAGGTGACAACCCAGGAAAAGGTGGGCGCAATCAAGAATTTGCATTGGCAGCAGCCGGGATGTTAGGTGCATCGACCTGGCGAGGAAAACCCGTGCCAATTACTATTTTAGCAGCTGGCACCGATGGCACCGATGGACCAACAGACGCAGCAGGTGCGATAATCGATGGTACTACCAAACAACGCGGGGATTCATTGGGATTAGATTTACTGGAACATCTGACACATCATAATGCATATCCGTATTTGTCTGCTGTTAATGATTTGCTTATTACTGGCGCAACCGGAACAAATGTCATGGACGTGAATGTTGCATTAATTAATCCATCTTAATCAGTGCATACATGTAAACACTAGCTCTGTGGATATTAGTTTGTACATAGCCAGCATGAGTGAGCATGTTCGATTCATTGCAGGCTTATCTGAGAACAAAACAGCATGTGATCATGTGCCCTTGTCGGTAACAGGTTCAATTCCGACGTGGCTACGTGGTACGTTGTATCGCAATGGTCCTGCGTCATGGCAGGTGGGCGAAACAACGCTCCAGCATTGGTTTGATGGTTTTGCAAAAATACACGCTTTTTCATTTACAGAAAAAGGCGAGGTGATTTTTTCATGTCGGATGCTGGAAAGTCAGCAATATACTGAGTCGCTACGACGTGGTCGTTTATGGCGACGACTATTTGCCACGCAACATCATCGTCCATGGTATCGTAGAATTTATGATTTATTGTTTCCTAATTTTGGTGACAATGCACTGGTAAATATTCAGCCAATTGGTGGCAGTTTATTGGCGTTAACTGAAACCCCGCGTATAGTCAAAGTGCATCCGCAAACCTTGGCCGGGGCAGGAGAATTCTATTATAATGATTCAATACCTGGGCAGAATACTACCGCACATCCAGTTCGTGATCCAAAAACAGGTGCGCTCATTAATTTAATGACTAAGTATGGGAAAACGACAACCCATCAATTTACCTCATTAGAGCCTGGAAAAGTTACACGTGATTTAATAGGAACGATTACCGCGACGGAGCCAAGTTATCATCATAGTTTAGGTCTAACCGATTCTTATATTATTTTCACCGAATGGCCATTTGTGGTGATGCCACTCAAAATGATTCTGGGTAAAAATACCGTCTATGGTAGCTATAAATGGAAGCCGGAATTAGGACTGCGTATTCGCTTGCTCCATCGAAAAACGGGTGAAGTGCTCGGACCATTTACGACCGATCCCTTTTTTGGTTTTCATCATGTTAACGCTTGGGATGATGGCGATACCGTAGTATTTGAGGTGCCAACAGTTGCAGGGTCACATGTTTTCGATGAATTATTAATGGAAAAAATGCGGGTACATGGGATTGTTTCTTTCCCTCAATTACGACGTTTTGTAGTAAATTATAAAACGGGACAAGTTCATCATCAAGAAATAGGTAGTGGTGGATTTGATTTTCCTATTATTGATGAACGTAATCGTTGCCAACCAACAGTGGCGGTTTTTGGCTGTGGTGTTGTTACGGATAGCAAAGATGGCATGTTAAATAATTTAGTGCGTCGCAGCGGTAGCGATGGAACTGATCAGAGTTGGTCGAGTGACGGCTGTTTCCCTGGAGAACCAATTTTTGTCGCTAAACCGGGGGGTGCCATAAATGAAGGAGTGTTGCTCAGTGTTGTTATGGATGCGAATACCGCCTCGTCATTTTTATTAGTGTTAGATGCCTCGACGATGCAGGAAATTGCACGTGCACCTACGCCAACAGTCGTGCCGTTTGGATTTCATGGCTGTTTTGTAGCAAAAGAGTTCGGAAGTCCGGAAGTCCGGAAGTCCGGAAGTCTAGCCTAAGCAACATGATTTTAGCAAACGGACGCATTGTGTGAAGCTGCAGAAAGGCCATTGGTCAAAACAAGAATGATGGCATTTTTATAGTCAGACAGGTCGTTTTCAGTAATCTTAAATAATAATATAGAGATGTCACTTTCGGACTTCCGGACTTCCGGACTTCCGGACTTCCGTATCGCTTTCGACAAATTAGCATGCCGCTCCAGATGGACAGCAAGCTGAAGGATATCGTATGATCGTTGTGACAGGTGGCGCAGGCTTTATCGGCAGTAATTTATTGCGCGGGCTCAATGCGCAGGGGATCGATGATATTTTGGTGGTCGATAATTTAGTGCGTGCTGACAAACATCGTACGCTCAATACCTGCGACTTTGCTGATTATGTCGATAAGCGAGATTTTTTAGCACGACTACCGCAGATCATGCCTCAGGTAACTGCCGTTTTTCATCAAGGTGCCTGTTCGGATACGATGGAAACAGACGGGCGTTATTTAATGGATAATAATTATGCGTATAGCAAAGCGCTTTTAGAGGCCTGTCAAAGCGCGCGCATTCCATTTATTTATGCGTCATCGGCGTCGGTTTATGGTAATGGTGAGGATGGTTTTGCAGAAGAACGTCGCTGTGAATACCCGCTCAATGGCTATGCGTATTCAAAATTTTTATTTGACCAATATGTACGTCGCTTACAGCCAACGTTCACCGCGCCGGTCATGGGATTGCGCTATTTTAATGTGTATGGTCCACAAGAAACCCATAAAGGGCGCATGGCAACGGTGGTCTATCAATTTCATAAATCATTAACGGCAGATGGTAAACTAGAATTATTTGAAGGCAGCGATAAATTTAAACGTGATTTTATTCACGTAGACGATGTTGTTTCCGTGAATCTGCATTTTTTAAAAAATTCCCAAACAGGTATTTATAATGTCGGCACCGGAACGGCAGAAAGTTTTTTAACCATCGCGGAATTAATGCTACCGCTTTATAAAGGTGGCACTATTGGCACAAAGCCCTTTCCAGAAGCACTGAAAGGAAAATATCAGGCTTATACGTGTGCCGATATTTCCGCTTTACGGAATAGTGGTTATGATAAAGCATTTATGACATTAGAGCAGGGTGTGCCGTCCTATGTCGCATTATTAAAAGCAAATGACGGGCATTATCGCGAACCAGTAAAAAAACTATCGAATAAAAAATGAACGTCTCGACAAAAAAAGTCATTTTATTAGATCGTGATGGAGTCTTAAATGTCGATTTGCCACGCGGCGTGCGCTCTATCAATGAATTAGCTATGGAAAAAGGTGCGCCTGCTGCAGTCGCATCATTGAGTAAAGCCGGGTATAAAGTTTTGGTGATAACCAACCAAGGTGCAATTGGACGTGGTGAAGTATCACTCGATGAAGTGACGCGCATAAATGATTTGGTCGAAGATCATATTCAAGCTGCCGGCGGGCATATTTCTCAATTTTATGTCTGTCCACATCGTAATGAAGATAACTGCGATTGTCGAAAGCCCAAACCAGGGCTTATCACAAAAGCGCAAACTGACTGGCAATTCAATCCAGCGGAGACCTGGTTCGTAGGTGATGCGGATCGTGATGTAGTTGCGGCAACTGCTGCTGGGGTTCGCCCAGCATTAGTACGTACGGGTAAAGGGAAAAAATCAGCACAGCAAAACCCTGCTGTTCCCGCCTTTGACGATTTACAGGCATTTGTTAAAAATTTATTAGCATCGGAGCCCGCAGTATGAGTGATGTTCGCCGTAGTATAACAGAACACATGCAGACTGTTTCACAGTTAGATAGTTTAGTACAGCCAATTGAAGATGTAGCCAAGCTCATTTACTCAGCCGTTAATAAAAAAGGGACAGTCTATTGGTGTGGAAATGGTGGGAGTGCTGGCGACGCACAACATTTAAGTGCCGAATTAATGGGACGCTATGTCCTAGAACGACGTGGCCTACGTTCTTTTGCTTTGACTACGGATGCGTCATTAATGACGGCGGTTGCGAATGATTATGCATTTGACCGCGTATTTGCTCGCCAAATTGAAACGGTTGCGCAACCAAGTGATATTGTCGTCGTCATTAGTACCTCGGGTAATAGTGCGAATATCGTCGCTGCTGCGGTTGCTGCTAAAGCTCGTGGTGCCACGGTTGTCGGTATGACAGGTGCAACAGGCGGTAAGTTGAACGCACATTGTGATGTGTGTTTATGTGTACCATCAACGGTCACTGCTCGCATTCAAGAATGTCATGGATTAATAGGGCATATTATTTGTGAATTGTTAGATACGTGGATTGCTAACGAACAGAAAGAAAATTATGTTTAGTAATTTAACCGCGGTTCGTGCTTTGGTCGCGAGCGGATTTTCTGGCGTTCACGTATTAGTTATTGGCGATGTCATGTTGGATTGTCATGTCCGTGGTGATGTCAGTCGCATTTCCCCAGAAGCGCCAGTGCCAGTTGTTCGGACTACCGGACGTTCATGGTCAGCAGGTGGCGCGGCAAATGTGGCAGCAAATTTAAGTGGTTTGGGTGTGCACGTTGAATTGGCGGGTTACACGGGTACTGATGAGGCACGCGCGCGATTAATTCAACAATTAACAGTAAATAAAATTGGAACCGATGGATTAGTGGCGCTGGATGATCGAGCGACGATTGTTAAAACGCGAATCATTGGTGGTCATCAACAAATGTTACGCATTGATGATGAGGACCAAGGTACGGTAAATAAGACACAGCGTGCAGCATTATTAGCGGCAATTCATGCTGCAATCGAGCGCGGTCCAGCAGCGATTGTGTTAAGCGATTATGCAAAAGGTGTTTGTGATCAGGAATTAGCACAAGCCGTTATTACCAGCGCACGGAAAAAAAATATTCCTGTTTTAGTCGATCCCAAAGGGACCGAATGGGAAAAATATCGTGGGGCAACTACTATTACTCCAAATACTGGAGAATTAGCGGCAGCGACTCGTGTTGTAGGAAATGATTATCCAGGATTAGTAACAGCGGGGCAAAAATTACGAGAACATTTAGAATTACAATTTTTAACATTCACCCGTGGTGAGCACGGCATCAGTTTATTAGATGCAGGTGGTGAATTTAATGTTCCGGCGATGGCCCGCGAAGTATTCGATGTTTCGGGAGCGGGCGATACCGTCATCGCAATTATGGCAGCCTGTACAGCAGTTGGTGTCAATCATTGTGAGGTGCGTGATGCCGTACGTTTGGCAAATATCGCGGGCGGTGTTGTCGTTGGTAAAGTCGGCACGGTTCCTATTTCGCGCGACGATTTACTTGATCGTTTGGATCATGAACCAGGATTAGTGCATGTCGGAAAAGTATGTGACCGAGCAACTGCTGCAGAGCGTTGTCGCGTTTGGAAAGCTGCCGGTGAGCGCGTGGTATTTACCAATGGCTGCTTCGATTTATTGCACGCTGGTCATGTCAGTATTTTAGAACAAGCGCGACGCACCGGTGATCGTTTAATCGTGGGGTTAAATACCGATAAATCGGTTCAGGCATTAAAAGGTCCAACGCGTCCTATTAATAGCGAAGATGATCGCGCCCAAGTATTGGCGGCATTAGCGGCAGTGGATGCTGTAGTTTTATTTGGCGAACAAACGCCGCTCGAATTAATTGTAGCGGTAAAGCCAGATGTCTTAGTCAAAGGCGCAGACTATAGCGAAGATCAAGTAGTTGGCGGAAAAGAAGTAAAATCATGGGGCGGAAAAGTGGTACTCATAGATTTATTAGCAGGCCGTAGCACCACAGGCATGATTCAAAAAATGTCCACGCCGGAAAAATAATGATATCGTGTCTGATTCAATTCTATTCGGCTAATAATTGCGTTTATAATGGCATTTCCTGAAAAAAATGAACGTCACCAAAAGACAATTAACCGCAGAGGGCGCAGAGAGCGCAGAGATGGTTTTTCAACAAATCTACAATATAAAGTACAGTTGATTGGCAGGTAAAGGAAATGATATGAGCCAAGTTCTTTTTATAAATATCCTCTGCGCTCTCTGCGCTCTCTGCGGTTAATCTGTTTTTAAAAGACTTATTTTTCAGAGAAAAACGTAATAATTTCCGAAAAGGATTGTGTCTGATTGGCCAGGATTTTTACCCATAATTATGAGAACACTATTCCTGGCTTATAGAAACAGCGGCAAGATAATCATTTGCCATTGTGAATTTTGTGATCACAACAGGCAGCCCAATGCCAGCTCCATCACCTCGAACAGTTCGGAAAAGAAGTGCGACTATGCCGGAAATACCAGTAATTCTTCCGGAGCTATGGCATTACGCGTTCCTGGAGGTCATTCATGGCCGATTACGCCAGGTCCGCGTTTGCAAGAAATGGCAATGCGGTGGAATTCAATCGTCTATAATCGTGAACGCTGGGATACCGATGATGGTAGTGTTGATTTACAAGCACGCGCACAGTTAGATTTAGATAGTATTGGCCTCAATGTTGGCGTTCGTGATTTAATGGTCAAAGCGGGCATGGCAGAAATATTTCTGACCTGGCAAGGCGAAGAGCATGATTGGGAAGGGCGTACAATGCCCTGGGAATTTGTTTTATCGTTAGCCACTCGCGCTGAGCGCAAAGAAAAAAGTTTAACCGTGTGGCGTCATTTAGATGCTGGACGCGGATTACGTGAATTACCAAACACGGTTGACTCGTTGGCTTTTGTTGATTTTGCACCGGGGCGATTAAAAGCGCATTTGAATAATCAAGTCGATAAACAACTCATTGCTGCGTCGCTCGGATTAGATGCCCAGGTTTTTTCCGACTATGGGTTAGCAGATTTAGAAAAAGAATTAGCAAATGTGCGTTCCTCAGTCATTCATGTGACGGCGTTTGATAATGTAGAGGCTGCGCAATTACTAGGATTAAAATCGCCCGCTCGACGTTTTGGATTATGTATCGGTAATAGTGAAAATGATACGGCTACAGCACCTGATTGGGGTATCGCCGAAATTATTGGCAAGGCGATGCCGCGATTAGTGACCTATAATACACAAAGCTCAAATCGTTTAGGTGCGGTTTCAATTGGTATTGGCAGAGCATGTGCTGCTTTGGGCTTTCAAGATAATGTTAATCGTGATGTAGCACGTACATTTTATACTGAATTTTACCGGCAATGGAAAAATAATAAATTTCAACTCCATACCGCGTTAATAAATACGCGCATGTCATTGCGAAAACGTAGCGTCGATTTTCAAGGAGCCGGGTTTTTATTGTGGACAGATCGCTCGCTTATTGATGTTAAACCAATCGAGCGCACGAATAGCGACGAAAAAATAATTACTGCACAAGAGAAATCGCCACATTCACCACAAGCGTCTTCTTCAAGTTCGGCGCATGTGTCAAAACCTGTAGCAGGTGTCACAAAGAACGTACAAACAGTAGCGCAGATAAGCATTCAAGTGGAATGTGAACCGCTTCCGCGATTAAATTATTCCCTGTTACATAATGATCGTGATTTATTTTACCGTTTTAGTTTAGTGCGTTTAAGTGAAAATGACATTCCTGGTGTGTGTGTACGTGTCGTCTTATCAGCAGGTGGTCAGGATGTGGTGTGGAAATCACAATTAACACTGCATGACGCGATTACCGATTTACGGCATTTAGTTCGAGTGCCAGTTGTCGC
>JAHEDF010000640.1 GCA_024641365.1 Planctomycetota bacterium
CCGGACTTCCGGACTTCCGGACGAAGATGCCAAGGCTGTCAGTTGAGAACCGATCAATACGGCCTTACGCTCCCACGCATGGACCAAACCCAACGCGCGGCCGCTCTTGCGGCGATGAAACTGACCAGTGAGCTTCCTGAGCACGACCTCAAAATTGAAGGAGTGCCATTTGTATCAGGTCCGGTGCGACGTCAGCGTGTTAGTTATGCGGTTGCTGGTGGAAAACGGTTATGGTGTTGGATGTTGCATCCATCCCAAGGTCAGGGTCCATGGCCAGGGCTCATTGCGCTCCATCCACATGGTGATGCCTTTGGTCAGGGTGGTGAAGAGGTAGCCGGACAACGTGGATTGCGTGAACACCATTACGGTTTCGCGCTCGCGGCTCGCGGCTTTACCGTGTTTTGTCCCGACATGCCGTGTTTTGGTCAGCAACAAGCTCCTCCTGGGATGCCTGCGGATCGTTTTTGGGAACAGTTATGCCTGTCCAATGCTTTAGCGCATGGCCGCAGTTTATTATCGGAAACCATTGACCAATTAATTTCAGCCGTGTCAGCCCTACTTGATTGTGAGCGCACCGCCGGACTGACGGTATCGGTCGTCGGTTATGGCATGGGTGCGCGTACAGCTGCGTGGTTGGCATTTGCCGATCAGCGAGTTGGTTCCTTATGGATGCATGCGGGCTTAGGGCAGCAACAAATAATTATGAAACAAGGTCGTTTGTTGCCGCGTCATAATTTATTACCGGGCTTTTTAGCCATGGGCTTAGATCAGGCTGATATTGTTGCGGACATTTTACCGCGTTCGCTTGGCATTAGTTATGGCAAATTTGACCGAGTCGCCAGCCAAGAAGCGATGTCTCCGGTTTTAAATGCAGTGAGAGAGCGACAAAAAATATTCCCACATGCAAATGTGGATATTATTGAAGGTGCCTACGATCATCGCTTCCCAGATGATGTGTTGACCCACATTGGTAATAAACTGCTGGCTTGGTCGCAATTAGCGTAATGAAATAAGCACAAGTCTACAGCAAGACAGTCGAGAACTGCTCAGGGTTTTTGTAGCGAAATCGCAATCGCGTAAACACTACCATCGGATTGCGTGAGCAGTAATGTCGTTTGGATTGCTGTCCCTTTAAATTGATCTAATGGCACATCAACAATAGGGGTAATTTCAATTTTCTTATTGGGTGGCAAATCTACTGAATTTGGTTCTAAAAGAATAGTCGCACCTAATTCAGGGGGCAGGGAAAAACTGATTTTAACCTCATTATGAGTGCGATTCATCAAGGATAATTTAATCAATTGCCGAACAACCTGCACACCATTTGTCGATTCAGTAGCAACCGGCGGAATACCGCTGCGCAGCACAACGGTTTTAATATTTTCTCGTTGGGTAATGGCGAACGTAAAAATGCCAATTAAAGCGCATAAAATAACACTATACACAACCGTACGTAGGCGAATAACTTTACGTTTATTGCCCGCTAATTCAGTTTCAGCACGAAAGCCAATTAAGTTGGGAGCACGTTGGAGTTTACTCATGACGTCATTACAGACATCAATGCAAGCGGTGCAGTGAATACATTCCATTTGATTGCCATTACGAATATCAATGCCAGTTGGACAAACTTTAACGCACAGGTTGCAATCAACGCAATCACCGGTGTCTGTCCCAGGTTTTCCGCGTGGTTCGCCGCGTTTTGAGTCGTAAGCGACTACCAGTGAATGTGGGTCCAACATCGCTGACTGTAAGCGGCCATACGGACAAACAATCGTACAAGTCTGTTCGCGGAACCACGCGAAATTAAAAAGAATTAATCCCGTCGCGATGGCATAAAATATTGTCGCATTGCCATAGGTTTGGTAATCAATGAAAATAAGATAAGTAAATGCTTGCGGTCCGGTAAATAACATCGTCATGGTGGCTGCCAAATAGGCTGATACCACAACATAAAAACACCACGATAAGAGAGGGCGCCATTTCCCGCCAATTTTACCTCTTGCTCTATTCAGGCGCTTGACCGCCGGGCCCTCAATAAAACGTTCTAATGGGCGGTAGATCGTTTCCATAAATACATTATGCGGGCATAGCCAACCACAGAAAAATCGGCCGACTAAGGCAACTAATAAGGCCGTTCCGACCACAAATATTAAAACTAAAAGTAATAAATAGCTAAAATCTTGTGGCCAAAATACAGTCCCAGCAATGGTGAATTGGCGCTTGGGAATATCGAGTAACAAAGCAGGTTGGCCGCCAACCGTTAGATA
>JAHEDF010000155.1:0-3192 GCA_024641365.1 Planctomycetota bacterium
GATTACCAGCTTTACTGAGCGCTCGACGACTATCGTCTACAGCACCAGCTGGTAACCCGAGATGTTTTTCAACATCATCAAGAATACGTGGACCACCAGGATGCACCGTCCATTTTACGGAATCGCGCGGTGCGCCTGCTAATAAACGGTCAACTAATGGTGACAAATCGAGTGCTAATGATTGACTAACAGCTGGAGAAAGTCGCAATTTAAAACCGGACGGACCACCAGTCCAAGCCATATGATCCGACGTCTGTGGCACGACCACACATGCAGAATCAATAATTTCTAAACCGAGTCCTTGTGGTTCATCATTGGCCTGCACAATGGCCGCGCTCGCGCCATCACCAAAGAGACAGGCACCTAATAACGCATCATCATCAGGGCCAGCTTGCAGATGAAGCGAACTTAATTCACAACAAACAACTAAAACAACAGCATTTGGATCAGCACGACACGCATCACGTGCAATGCGCAAAGCTGGTATTGCCGCATAACAGCCCATAAATCCAACCATGGTTCTCTGTACGTGTCGAGAAAGCCCCAGCGCATCAATTAATTGTAAATCCAGCCCAGGTGCTACTGCGCCGGTACAAGTTGCGACCACCACATGCGTAATGGCAGGTAATATTTTAGGACACGCATGTCGCACCGCATTAACCGCCAATGGTAATGCGCGCTCCGCAAAAATCTCATTACGAACACCAGCATCTGCTGCCGGTTTATTGATGGGAAAAAAGTGATCGCCTTCTCCGCCAAGAAAGTCGATAACACTGTACCGTGTTTTTACCCCTGCACGACGACCAAATAATTCTAAACGCCTCGGATCACTCCCTGGAGCCAAGCGTGGCTCTAACCATTTGGCAAAGGCGGCTTGCTCAACGACATGTGGTGGGAGGGCATGACCTAAAGCTGATATCCAGACACTCATGACAGGATAATGCCTTCCTGCATTAGCGAATACTAGAGTACTGAAGTAATTATTTTTGAGTGTTTTTTAGTACGTTCGTACTGGTTTCAATGTTGTTAGTAATCGTTAGCAGGATGGATAACACATGTTTAAACTGGAAATATTAAATGAAATAGTTCTGTCCTGCTACTGACACCTAATTTAGCATAGAGTGCGCCTAAATAATTTTTAACGGTCTGTTCGCCAATGTGCAGATGATTCGCAATGTCTTTATTTGGTAAACCCTTTAAAACATAAACAACTAAAGAACGTTCTCGTTCACTGAGCGCTAACTCAGCAAGACGCAAAGCAAACAATTGGTCTATTTTATTCGTATCCTTACGCCGTTCAGCCAGTAATTTTTCTAAGATATCTGCTAATTGTTTGGTCGAAAATGGCTTTTCGATTAAATAATCAGCGCCATTATTTAAAGCGGCTAATACACGCTCTCGATCCCCGAAACTAGTAATAACAACACGTATCGCATTCGGGCATTTGTCACGTACTGTTGCCAAAAGTTGAATGCCATCCATACGTGGCATTAAAATATCGGTAACAACGGCGTCCCACTGTGTTTCTAATTGTGCTAAGGCATCAACACCATCGTATGCACCGTTAGCTTGATAGCCCATACGTTTTAATCCATTAACTAACAGTACGCGAGCATCTTGCTCATCTTCAACAATTAATATTTGTGCGCCGCTTGTCATAAAGAATCACCTTTACGTACTATTAACGAGGCCTCAACCACCTTATCAAGTTGCTGCAAACGTAGTTCAGCTCCAGCCTGCAAGGCCAAATGATGAGAAATAAATAACCCTAATCCAAGACCGCCCACCATCGTATTTGATGATCCTTCGTCCATCATCGCGGCAATGCCTTCAGGTAAGGTGCCAACATTTGCCACAACAATAGCATACGTATTATCTATCGTATCTATACGAATGTCGATGTCTTCTGATGAGGCCGCTAGTGCATTGCGAATAAGATTATCTAGAATAATGCGTAAATGACCGACTGAGCAAGCTGCTATTTTTTGATTTTCATTTTCATTTTTAAAGCGAAAGCGCTGTATGCCGCTCTTCTCAAAATTTAATAGGGTCTCTTTAACCACGTCGTTAACATCGCATTTATTTTCTTGTGCCAGTTCTAATCCGGTTGGCTTTGCTAATTGATAAACTAAAGTGACAGCGCGATTAATTCGTTCTAAATTGGCCTCAACCCGATCACAAAGTGGGTGTTGCTTTGGAAATTCCTGCTGCTCTTTTATTTCATCCATAATTAGTCGGATATTGTGCAAAGGATTACGCACTTCGTGGGCAACGCTTGCTGCAATACGGCCCAAAGCTAAAAAGCGCTGTTGTTGAGCTCGTGCTCTTTCGCGCGCCACGGCAGTGTGACGTAAATGTAAATTTTCTGATAAATAAAATGCTAATAGACCAATTCCTGGACCGAGTAAGAGCACTTCAATGGTCGTCGCAATATAATGTAAAACACTATGTTTTAATCCTGCGTCATCAAAAATATCATCATAACTATAGAGCATTAATCCAATACAGGTGGCAATAATAGCCCACAGCCAGGAACGGTTTCGCTTAGAGTTCATATGTGTAGCATGTCAATTCGTGTGTGCTGGCAATATAGACTAAGTAGCTGTCTGTGGTCGTCGAGAGTACGGAGGTAACTAGTCATAACTATTTAATGTGCGCATGATCACTCGGATGGACGCATATTACGACATTGCAATCATGGGCGCCGGCCCAGCAGGTAGTGTTGCTGCCTACTTATTGGCCGAGCGTTTTCCGCAGGTACGCATTATTTTGTGTGATGCTTTAGCATCTCCTCGGCACAAACCATGTGGTGAATATTTGTCTCCTGGCGCTGTCGGCGTATTACGCCGTAGTGGTCTGGAAAAAATAGTGATGGATACTGGCGCACGTATTTTACCACACACGAATTTATCAGGCCAATATGGTGGGCCCTCTGTTCGTCATCAGCGCTTGTATGGATATAATCCTGATGCACCACACGGACTTGGTATTCGACGCGAACGTTTCGATGCGGCATTGCAACAGATCACGATGCATCGTGTGGCATTATTTCGTAATGCCCGTGCGTTGCGTTGTTCACGCGTTGATGGGCAATGGCACATAACTTTACAATATGGAGAAACCATTCGTCAGGTGCGTAGCAATTTACTCATTGGAGCTGATGGTCGCCAAAGTTTTGTGCGACGACAAGTG
>JAHEDF010000155.1:3267-7228 GCA_024641365.1 Planctomycetota bacterium
TAGATCGCCCGTGTTCCCGTCGACGCTTCGCTTTGGTCTGTCGTGCACATGGCATACACGATAAAAGCGCAGTAGAAATGCACATTGGACCATTTGGACAAATCGGTCTCTGTCCATTATCAGATGGTGAAGTGAATATTAATTTATTACTCGCGCCAAATACGGTTTCTCTCTTAAAACAATTATCACCATGCACGTTATTACGCATGGCGCTTACTACGACGCCATCTTTAAGATCACGTATATCCGATGTCCAATTAGGGCCAGTACTTGCAACCGGCACGTTACCGCATGCCAGTCGCTCTGTTATCGCAGATGGTGTTTGTTTAGTTGGTGATGCGGCAGGATTTTGCGACCCGTTTTCGGGCGAGGGCATGACGCTGGCTTTATGCGGAGCGGAAATAATCGCTGCAACTCTACCACCAATTCATAATAACCAAACTTTTCCTGCCGCATCATTGCAGCCATATGCACAGCAATTTAATCAACATATTGGTCGACGTCACCGCTTAGGAAGATTATTACAGTATATTGTAGACCGTCGACGACTCAGTGATTTTACGAGTAAATTTTTACGACATCAGCCTTTGTTAGCACATGCCTTAGTGGCTGACGCAGCCGCTTACCAACGTGATTTATGAGTGGACGATAATTAATCAGTTTTATTTTACTATATTTATACGTATTTTAATTAATTTTATTTATGCTCAAACCCAGTCCAGGGAATTGGCACTATGCGACCATTGGCATTTTCCATAAATCCCCCGTGTTCAGCTATAAGCCAACCAACGTTATAAAGTCGGCGAGGAAACGGCCACGCCAATTGCATGGCAGGCCATTGCTCGGGCGCAACGGCAATAAGCAATTCATAGTCTTCGCCGTCACTACATGCCGCTTCAATGACATTTGACATCGTTGGCACATCGTCATGCACAGGCACTTGTCCTGGTAATAATAAGCAACCACATTTACTAGCAGCCGCTAATTTTGGCGCATCAGCAGCTAATCCATCGCTGATATCCATCATTGCATGCACATAGGGACAGTCAGATAACCACTGACCTTCAGCCAAGCGTGGCACTGGCTGTAAATGGCGGCCATTAATTAAGCTCCCGCCGAGTGGTCCGGTAACAACCAATAAATCACCAACCTGTGCGCCACTGCGAAACACAAATCGTCCAACACCATGTGTGCCAGCGACTGTCTCACCCCACACCGTCACGGTTACCACTAATTCTTCTCCGCCAGTTGTATCACCACCTAATAAAGGACAGTCATATTTTTGTAAAATGGCGATCAAACCGTCCATGACGGCCTTACAATCCCAACGAGCCGGACAACTCAAAGCCACTGCCGCACCAACGGGTTTTGCACCCATGGCTGCTAAATCACTTAATGCTGCGGCTGCCGCTTTTCCGCCGACCAATGCAGGTGCGTCATCAGCGCGGAAATGTCGACCTTCTACGATGGTATCGGTACTTAAACAGGTTGGGCCCGTTGGTGTCCACACACAACAATCATCACCAATGCCGATTATTGTAGATGAATCGGTAATGCGGCTGCGAATATAGGCAATTAATTCAGATTCCAGCATGTCCACACGCTTGTGGTGCTAATTGAGACACCATGCGATACCTCATTAATAATTAATTAAACAGCAGCAACAGATGTGGCGGCTGCTAATTCTTTACGACGACTGACAATGAGCGAACGAATATCATCAATACGTTTTTCTAATTCGGCAATGCGAGTAGCCGGAACAGGGTTAACCGGGTGATGCATATCATTGAGCGCTGACATTTGCGCGCGCAATTCATCTTGTAGGGATTCTAATAAGTGGTCACGGTCGGCTGGGGTGGTCATAATGTGTAGTCTTACTTATTCGTTCGGAGGTCAAATGAGATCTGGGCGACTTGCTCGTAACTAACGCCACGTTTTTAATGTGGAAATGGTTGCGGAGCGCCTTCTGGTAACGTGAGTACCTCAACGCCTTTTTCTGTAACCAGAATGGTGTGCTCAAATTGTGCAGAGCGTTTGCCATCCATCGTAACCGCTGTCCAGCGATCTTCCCACATGCGATGACGCCAGTCCCCTTCATTGATCATCGGCTCAATGGTAAACACCATGCCTGGGCGTAATTCAAATGTTTGCCCTGGATCAAAATAATGCGGAACTTGCGGGTCCATATGAAAGGTTTCGCCAATGCCGTGACCGACAAATGCGCGCACTACACCATAACCATCTGCTTCTGCAATTTCTTGAATATTGCGGCCAATATCGCAAATGCGACTGCCGGGTTTCACTGATTTGATGCCATGCATTAAGCATTGATACGTCGTATCAACTAATTTTTTACTGGTTGGATCTACTTTACCGACATACACAGTTTCTGATAAATCGCCGTGCATACCATCTAAATAAATAGTCACATCTAAATTAACAATATCGCCATCAGCTAATGGACGCGAATCTGGAATACCGTGACAAATAACTTCATTAACTGATGTACATAATGATTTTGGATATCCGTGATAATTTAACGTGGACGGATACCCACCTAGATCAATATAGGCTTGATGCGTAATCGCATCAATTTCGTCCGTTGTTACCCCAGGTCGTACCGCAGCTTTAGCTTTTTCTAAAACTGCACGCGCTGCTGTGCATGCATGACGCATGCGCGTAATTTGATCGTCATTTTTAATTATATTACGAACGCGTGATCCGCTTGGTCGACCAGTCAAAGCATAATCAGGACGCGGAATATGATCAGGCACTAAACGTATCGGTGATACCACGCCAGGTTTCACTGATGGACCACTCAAGTCCGGTGTGACACCCGCAGGTTCGCCTTGCAGTTGCTTCATCAAATCACGACTTTGATGACACCGCTTATATTTGCGACCACTTTTGCACCAGCACGGGTCGTTGGGGCCTATTTTTGACACAGCGACTCAACGCTCCTTCATTTAGTGGGACGGCAAAGTAACAAGCATTTGATCCGATGCATCTAGTGCTAGCTGGTTGGTCAACAGGATCAGTTTGTTCTGTTTGCCCCAGTCCTTCGAGACTTGCCCCCATATATTATCCGCCACTATGCTGCGCCATGCGCTCTACCGTTACGACTACAGATGCACCGATGGCTATCGGTCCTTATTCCCAAGCTGTTCGCCATGGCGGCGTTCTTTATTGCTCTGGTTCACTTGGACTTAACCCAAGTACCGGTGAATTCGTGTCGAAGGATACGACCGAGCAAGCAAAACGCGCGCTCGAAAATCTTGATGCGATTTGCAGGGAAGCAGGAACCAGCTTAAGCAAAGCAGTTCGCGTTACCATTTACCTCATCGATTTAGCTGAGTTTCAGGCCGTTAATGCAGTTTATGCATCATTTTTTGAAGAGCCTTATCCGGCTCGTGCAACCGTCCAAGTCTCTGCCCTTCCCAAAGGTGGCCGCGTTGAAATCGATGCGATAGTTGCACTCTAATGTCTCGCCGAAATCCTCGGTTTTTACCGTGCATAAGGACAGTCGAACGGTCCTCAACAACATCGGCAACGCCTAGTACCATGTGGAGCTTATTCTCTGGCCTCCACGTGGAGTTGTTCATGGCAGTTGGTATGCGTTGCTTGGTATTATGTGCGCTAGTGATTTCGTGCGCACACGCTGCTGACAAAAATCAACCTGCTCTGCATAATTTATTTACTGACCACATGGTGTTTCCACGCGATGTTGCAGCCCCTGTATGGGGATGGGCAAAACCTGGCAGCGATGTCACCGTATCGATGGGTGATAAAAAAGTTTCTACGAAGGCAGATAAATCTGGTCGGTGGCAAGTTGCATTAGGGCCATTTGCAGCAGGTGGTCCATTTACGCTCACCGTCAGCGGCTCGGTAAAAGCAGAATGCAAAGATGTTTTAGTTGGTGATGTGTGGCTCTGTTCGGGACAATCAAATATGGAATGGCCAG
>JAHEDF010000155.1:7238-8238 GCA_024641365.1 Planctomycetota bacterium
TGAGGAAGAAATTAAATCAGCCACATTTGATAAAATTCGCTTATTTCAGGTACCACGCCGCATCGCTTTATCGCCTGAAGAAACAGTCGATGCGCATTGGAATTTCTGTAACCCAGAGACCGTTAAATCATTTAGCGCAGTTGGTTATTATTTTGGACGCAACTTACATAACGACCTACAAATTCCCATCGGCTTAATACACAGTTCATGGGGCGGCACGGTTGCAGAAGCATGGACCAGTGCTGGTGCCCTGAAAAAAATGAATGATTTTAAAGGTCCAGTTCATGATGTTGAACGGCTAGCCAAGCATGGCCAAGTCGATTTTGATCAAGAAATGGCAAAATGGTGGAAACAAAATGATCCTGGTTCCAAAAATGGTTTAGGATTTGCTGATCCACAATTTGATGTCAGCGAGTGGAAAAAAATGGCTATTCCCAATACTTGGGAAGGTCATGGGTTACCTGATTTTGATGGTATCGTATGGTTTCGCCGTGAGTTTGATTTGAGCAAAGAACAATTAGGAAAAGATTTACAATTACACTTAGGGCCAATTGATGATCGTGATACCACCTGGGTAAACGGCTCTAAAGTTGGTGAAACAAATCAATGGGATGTTGCCCGCGTCTATAAAGTTCCCCGCAAATTATTAAAAGAAGGTCGCAACACGATTGTTATACGGGTGCTCGATACGAGTGGTGCTGGTGGTATTTATGGCGAAGCACAACAATTACGATTAGAGCGTGATAAAGATGCCATCGTTCAGCTAAGTGGAGAATGGTTTTATCAATCGACCACCGCCATCAAAGACACAACGACGCCACCACAACGATTAGATGGCAATCCAAATGTCCCAACCGTTTTATCAAATGGCATGATAGCTTGCCTAGAACCTTTCGCCATTAAAGGAGCCATTTGGTATCAAGGGGAATCAAATGCCGGACGACCTGACCAATACCGTCAATTACTCCCGCTTATGATAAATGACTGGCGCAGTCGCTTT
>JAHEDF010000641.1 GCA_024641365.1 Planctomycetota bacterium
CGGTAATAGACAGCCATAAATACGACGATCGCAAGAAATGACCCAAGCAATGCCCACATGGCACGTTGAACGGTTTCGATGCCTAAGGTCGCACCGACCACGCGTTCGGAAATAACTTCCGGAACAACTGTTAATGAACCAGCGCGTAATGACGTCCGTAAGCGATCAATTTCATCTTGGGTAAATTGACCAGTGATTAAACATTGGCCTTTACTGGGACTGCGAACGATTGGGTCAGACTGTACGACGCCATCGAATAAAATTGCTAAACGGCCAGTGCCTGGTCCATTATTCAGGGGACCAGTTTGGAATAAGCGTGAGGTAAATTGTTCGTTTTTAGTTGCGCCAGTAGCAGAGAACGTAATCGAAACAGCTGGCTCACCTTGATCTAATGTTTGGTGCGCCGTGTTAACATCACGACCAGTTAACTCTGCCTTTCCGAGGCGATAAAATTGAACGTGAGGAAATCCGGGATCGACGCGTTTGGGCGCAACGATATCGCCACGGTTGTGATAAACGTCTGGCCCAAAATCATAACCGCCATTTTGCCTAGCAATGACTTTTGCATTTGGAGCACTCACATCGACGTAGGGAAATTCCTCTAAGATTTCGCGAAATTCTAAGCGACCAGTGTCTTCTAAAACTTTACGTGTACGTGCGGCGTCAGCACGCGTACCACCAGGAATAACGACTTGCACATCACCATTTGATAATTTTGTTACGACTGGCTCAGTTAATCCACGTTCATCTAAGCGACTGCGAAGAACGGACATGACTTCATCGTCAGCTGCTACTAAATCACCACTTTCGTTTCGTAGTTGGCATATAAATTCAACGCCACCACGTAAGTCGATCCCAGGATGGACGTAGAAAAATCCACGTGGTTCGTTGGGGCGTTTAAATGGCGAGCCTAATAAACGACGGCGCAAGTCATCTTCTTGAACATCTGCCCCAACGGTCAGTTCAATGGCGTGATCAGGTGTAATGTCGCTTATTTTTGTAACTGGAATTTCTTTTAAGCGCTCATTGCCAGCTAAACGCGTGGTTAAAATGTCTTTTTCATGATTGGTAGCTAAGACCAAATTACCGCTGAGATCGGCAAAGGTCACTTTATAAGTTCGTTGACCTGGCTCAGTTTCGGTGGTGGGAATTACACGCAGCATGGGCTGCAATTCTTGCGTACCCACCATGACGTTATTATTGAGAAACATTAAAAAGGTGGCGACCAGTAAAACTGTCACTACCACGATTAACCGGCGTAACATAAAATATTTTCCGTAGGTTTAAGGAAGGGGTATAAAATAATCAGGATGATTATTTTGTAGTAGGAGTAGCGGCTGCTTTACTATCAGCCGTCAACGTCACGTTGGTGCTGACAGCACCGCGATTAAAGGTCATGATAATCGGTTTATCACCTTTGGTCACGGCTACTTCGACGGTTTGTTCGCCCACCGATACAACGGATCCATGAATACCGCCGATGGTAATCACATCATGACCTGGTTTCATCGAATCGATTAATTCTTTGCGGCGTTTTTCTTCTTTTTTCTGTGGGCGGATGACCAATAACCACATAAATAAAATCATACCGATAATTAAAATGAAGAAGGTGGGATCAAAAGCACCTGATTGACCACCGCCAGGAGCATTTGGCGTGGTGCCTGGGCCTGGAGCTGGACTTGAAGGGCCACCTTCTTCAGCAAAAGCTGCTGTCGCAACGATCAACAGTGAAGCAAGAGAAATAAAACGAGACATGGGAATCTTTCGGGAAAAACGCAAGGACGATGAGGTGCTTGCGCAGGGGGTATAAAATTGGAGGAGGGAGCTGCTGTTACGCACCATGTACAAATGGAGTAACGCAAACGAGAAATATAATTAATCGTATTAAATTGTTGGTGCGCGTGGGCCACCAGCTGAACCGCACAATAAACTCGGAGCGGTTAAATGATCCTCAGACCACAAGGAAATAGTTAATGCATGACTAATAAAATTATGAGCCGTTGCATCGCTGGTTAAGAAATAATTTGTGTAGACACCGCTGCTGTTGTGATCATCGATTGTCGAATCGCATACCAGTGTTGGGTGTTCATCGAGACAATCTTGCGTGGTGCGTTCAAACCCAGTGCGCACTCCACCAATAACCGATAATGCCAGCACCAACAGAGCAGCAAGCCCTTTGGAAACGCCAAATGAAAAGAGGCGGGTGATGACTGGCATGGGGCGGGGATGGTATAACCCCCAGTCAGCTAGCAAGTGTGGGGG
>JAHEDF010000642.1 GCA_024641365.1 Planctomycetota bacterium
GCCACTTAGACTGCCAAGGCGACCACATTGTTCTAAGGGAAGCCCACGCAAATAACCTGCAATAAACCCAGCAGCCCAGCAATCACCTGCACCGGTGGTGTCAATTGCCTCGACAACATCAGCCTGCACACGAACACGTTCTTTACCGCGCGCGATTAACGCACCACCTTTTCCTAATTTAACAGCGACAATTTTTACTTTTTCGGCAAGTTCCTCTAATGCGGCTTCAGGAGGACCATCATTCCATGCCTTAGCTTCGTCTTCATTAGCAAATACTAAATCAACTTGGCCTTCTAATAATTCATTAATGACAGCCACATTAGCGCGCACCACTTCGAATGACGCTAAATCTAATGCTAATTCACAACCAGCATCTTTAGCCGCTTTAGCAACAGCACGCGTTAAATCGTGATTAAATAACGTGTATCCTTCCAACATGACCACACGCACATCTTTAAAGGTTTCCTCAGTAAAATGTGCCGGATCTAAGGTCGCTGCTGCACCTAAACAGGTGCGCATGGTCCGTTCTGCATCAGGTGTCACCATACTTAATACGCGACCAGTCGGCTGATCTTCCAAATGTAATAACCGCGGCTCACATCCTTGGGAAATTAAAGCTTGGTTATAAAAATTACCATAATCATCTTCTCCACACGCACCAATAAATGCGGTGCGAATTCCTAAATGCGCACATCCGACTGTAGAATTTGCTGCTGCACCCCCAGGAGATTGAGTCGCGGCACGATCCGTCGCTGCTAATAATTGTTCAATGACATCTGCATCGACCATCACCATGCCACCTTTTTCGCCACTGACGTGTTCCTTAATAAATTCATCAGAAACTGGCAGAATTAAATCAACCAATGGCGAACCGACTCCAATTAATTCTGGTGGCTGTGCTGGTTTGGTTTCGCCAACTTGACTGGTAATATCAGCATCAGTTTCTGGGGCTTCAGCTGCATCACTTGCGCTGGCGTCCGTGGCGGCTTCGTTTTCAGCTGGCTCGACCGTCGCTGTCGCTTCGCTGGTCGAGTCGCCTTCTATGATGTCGTCGTGGTCAGGTTGGTCGTTGTGCTTAGTCATGTGGGCGGCACATGTTCTACAACTATCTGAAAATCAAATAGCTGATGTGAACTTTGCAAAATTGGTTCACAACTACTCGCAAACAACCAGTGACCTAAGGCTGATAACCATCGACAATCATGGACAATCGCTAAAAAGCAGTCTATTTTCCACGTTCGTCTAATATGCGGGCGACTTCCATCAAAATACCTTGGGCAGAGCCATTCAAGGAACGATCACCGGTGGGCACGGCATCAGCGTGGAATGAAAAGCGTGGCGGTGGCTTAATGGCTAAATCTACCAACACATCTATGCCCTGTTTATCGCCCCATTGCGCATGAATCGGCGTACCTTCAATCATAAAAATGGACGCTGTCTTATTACCATCAATGAGATCTAAACGCCCACTCTTACCCGTTACCTGGAAAAATTGCAGTAATTCCATGACACCACCAGCAGTAACCGCACCGGTAAATGTCGCACTTTGTTTTTGTAAATCTTCTAGAGAAAAACCCGGACCCATGGTTTCTAAATTAGAAATTTGTGGGGCTTGTGCACTTAAAGAACTGGGATCGCCGCCCGGTGGTAATACTTGTAGGCGAAATACCTGTCCGCCAACTTGTAATTGATCACCATCATTCATGCGTTGGGGAGCGCCAATACGTTTACCGTTTATCATCACGCCATTGCGACTACCTAAATCCGCACACAGCCAATAGCCTTCGTCGCTCCAGCGCATTTCGGCATGGCGTCTCGAAGCTAAAGCGTCTTGTAATAAGATTTCTACTCCTTCTTCGCGTCCAAACACATATGGCTTGCCTGGTCGTAAGCGGTGGGCGCGGCGCGCAGCATTGACAAGATAGAAATCAAAATTCATAGGCATTCTCAGATGGACTACTGAAGGTACCCACCAGATCCTAGCAGCGCAAGCTGTCATGATGGCGGGAGCAATGACTGTTGGGATGGCGTGCACATGTTAGCCTCTGCCATGCAATTTATCGCACCAGTTCACCCCATCCCACTCGACCCAGTCCCTGGATCACGCACAGCATTATTGGCAGTTTTACGCAAAATTGACGGATGGGGTCAAGGTGCTTGGCGAGAGGTCTACTGCACCTGGCGCTTAAGACGATGGTCTTTGTCTTGGACGCTCGGTTCCTGGGCAACTTTGGTAAATCAAAACTGGCGACATTCGTTGGC
>JAHEDF010000643.1 GCA_024641365.1 Planctomycetota bacterium
CGAGGGCGTTATCGAAAAATTCATGATCTTGATGATCAGTTAGGACTGTGTGGAGTGTGGGGGTGACAAACAGCATTGCATTTGATGATCTTAAAAAATTATGTGCTCAAGAGGGATTGACTGCACTTGGGGTATTATCGCCTGTCCCTAATAATCTCGATCCTACATATTTAGACTTAATGGAAACTGATGGCCTCGGTGATTTAGAATGGATTCGTAATACCAGACAACAACGTTTATCGCCAACGCATATGATGCCACGGGCAAAAGCGCTGTTAGCTGTTGCCATGTCGTACCAAAAAGAAGCGGGGAACGAATCCCTGCAACGAGCGCGCTACGCCGCAGGAAAAGATTATCATCATGTTTTACGCTCTAAATTAGGACGTATTGGCGTTCTATTAGGTCAGCGCTGCGGCAGTGACTCCAAAGGACGTGCCGCAGTTGATTCTGCGCCATTAAATGAACGCACTTTAGCACATCTGGCCGGCCTTGGTTGGTTAGGGAAAAATGCGTTATTAATTGCACCCGCTATTGGCAGCTATCGCTTATTAGGTTTTTTATTAACTGACGCACCATTGGAACCACATCATGCCGGGCATGGAGAAGATCGCTGTGGTTCCTGCAATGCCTGTGAAAAACGCTGCCCGACTGCAGCGTTACGGGATAGACGTGTTTTAACTACTCGCTGTATTAGTTATTTAACTATCGAACATAAAGGTGTCATAGATAAAAATTTAGCACAGCATTTTGAAGGTTGGTGGTTTGGCTGCGATTTATGTCAGGAGGTGTGTCCATGGAATCGTTTTGCACGAGCAGCCGACGATCCACGTTTACTTGGTAAAGACCTCGATCGCGACTTACTACAAATAAATGCCGAAACGTTCGATAGCCATTTCGCTGGACGCGCTATTAGGCGCATTGGCTATGAACGTTTTCGCCGTAATTTATTAGTCGCGCTCTATAGTTTAGGACGTACAACGGAATGCCAATCAATCATCTCAGAAGCGTTACCATTAGTAGTCGAGCAAGCGCATGAACTTGGGCTTATAACGGTTGCTGATGATAAATCGCACGCATGATTGAACTAACCATGCAAGTTATCGTAAATGACAAACCGACCGACGTCCCAGAACAGTGCTCCGTGGTAGATTTATTATCACTACTGCAATTACCTGGGACACGAGTGGCAATTGAAATTAATCGTGAACTAGTGCGTCGCGTTGATCATGCCGCAACGACCCTTAATGCTGGCGATCGCGTTGAAGTAGTAACTTTAGTTGGTGGTGGTTAAATATAATTATTTAACGTTCTATTGGTAATTGGTTATCCGGATGCACAATTTCCTGTAAACGTTTCATTTCTGTTTCTTGTTCCTGTACCGTTTTAGAATCTCCCGTGAGCGTTGCCGCTTTTATTAATTGCGCACGAAACGGTAAATGTGTGGGATATTTATCAACAACCTGCTTAGCAAATGCTTGTCCCTGACGTGCATATTTTCGCGCTTCGTCTCCGTTATGTATTTTAGCGAGACGTAAATAATGATCGGCCAACGCTTGCAAGCAAACAATGTGTTGCGGCCATGCAACTGCCAACGATTCGAGATATGGTGTTACCACTTTAATACGCGTGGGATGTAGGTGTTGAAAATGATTAGCAATCGACACCGCAGCAAAAGCTAAATCGCTATCGGCTGGAAATGTTTGGCTTGCTGGAATTAATTGCTGCAATAGTCCACGCGTAACAGCTTCGGCCGGACTAGGGGTTTGCGCTAGCGACGCATCATCGCTTACCAAGACGCCCGCCATATAATCAAGCGCCCGCAATACCGACTCTGTTTGTTTAGGATCTAATTGTCCTGCCTCAGCCAAACGCAGGCGTTGCAAAATGGCATCAACTTGGTTTGCCTGCGTACGTAATTCGCCTCGCATGGCTGTCATAATGACTCCTGCCGTCACAGCCATTAACAACAGCATTCCCACCAACGGCATGGTCTGAGTTTGCCAAGAAGGCGACTGCGCTTTTTCCTGCAAAAACGATTGCTGTGATAAACCAAGGCACAGCACCCAGGCTGCAATACCAACAACTTGCATGCTATGAAAAGAAAACTCTGCTTGGACATGCATAACGAGCGCAAGCGCTGCACACCAAAAACTCATACCGATGGGAATTGGTAACAAACGACATACCCACGCAAAAAACATGGCAATAATTATAAATAGAACACCCCATACGATTGGCATGTCACCTGGGTAAACTG
>JAHEDF010000644.1 GCA_024641365.1 Planctomycetota bacterium
GCCAACACGCGCCAGTCTAAATAGCGTAAATCGTCACCATCAACATATTGGCGATATTCAGTAAATTCAGTGCTAAAGCCATGTCGTGAGCTGCGATGAATGCCGCGAAAAAATCCATCAACTACCACTTTGGCACGCAGCTGCATGGATTTAATGCGCATCAACGAAGCGGTATCAATAATACCGCTGGCTGGTGCAGCACCACGCATGGTGGTTAAAGAATCATTCGTGCTTGGCACGTTAGCTATTTTCCGGAATGGTGTCGACTAATTTTTGAATGAGGCCGTCAATATTCAAACCTTCAGCTTCAGCGCGATAATTTAATAAAACACGATGGCGTAAAACAGGTCGTGCTAAAGCACGAATATCGTCGGGGATGACATGTGCGCGGCCGTCTAACAATGCGCGTGCTTTTGCGCCTAGTGCTAGACATTGTGCTGCGCGCGGACCGGCTCCCCACGATACATAATCATTCACCACTGGTGGTGCGCTGGCACGACCAGGACGACTGGCTGCAGCAATCCGAACCGCATAACGCGCGACATCAGCAGCGATGGGAACTTGGCGCACGATACGGTGAAAACCCAAGACTTCTTCAGCCGTAAAGAGTGGCTGTAAATCAGCGACATCATTTGTCGTGGTTCTCATTACGACCGCCACTTCATCATCTTCACTTAAATAATCGATAAAACTATTGAGCATGAAGCGGTCGAGCTGTGCTTCGGGTAATGGATAGGTGCCTTCCATTTCAATCGGGTTTTGCGTGGCGAGCACAAAAAATGGTTTTGGCAGCTTATGACGCGTTCCCGCTGCGGTTACTTGGTGTTCTTGCATGGCTTCTAATAACGCCGCCTGGGTTTTGGGTGGCGTACGATTAATTTCGTCAGCAAGAATAATATTCGCGAAAATAGGACCAGGAATAAACGTCATTTGCCGTTCGCCGCCGGTATCTTTTAAAATTTCGGTGCCGGTAATGTCAGCCGGCATTAAATCCGGCGTAAACTGAATACGGGAAAACTTCAGGCTAAATAATTGTGCCATTGATTTAATGAGTAAGGTTTTTGCAAGCCCAGGCGCACCAGTCAGCAAACAATGGCCGCCGCTTAATAATGATAATAATAATTCATCGATAACGGTGGCTTGACCGACGATGACTTTGGCAAGTTCCGTGCGAATTTTATCACGTGCACCAGCTAATTGCTCAGCCGCTTGTTTATCTTGTTCGAAAGCTGTTTGTGTGGCGGTAGACAATGGAGATTCCTTTTCGTGAATTGGTGCAAAATGTCGTGTTAGTATTAGTGCGTCATCGCGTGGAACACGATGTTGATACCCATGGGATAGGCGAGGCGTTCAGAGAATTGTCGGAAATACCATTCGTTTTCTCCTTCGCGTTCCCAGCCATCACCGAGATCGGTATTATGACAAACGATGACCATCAGCCGACCTTTGTCGTCGGAAATGCCTTTGTAATGCACTTGGCGACCTTCTTCACCGCGTTCCCAGGTAATGCCTTCTGAGCGACCTTGAATAGCAGCATGAATAGATGGCACTTGCGGTTTTTCTTTTAAATCAAATACCGCGTGAAAGACCGGATGCTCGAGCGGGAGCTCTTTGACCTCACGGTCAGGGAAAACGCGTTTAATTTCTTGGTGGAAATTTTCCCATTCGCTATCGCCCCAAAAATCATCAACCATTAAAAATCCACCGGATAATAAATAACGTCGCAAGGTGGTGACTTCTTCTTCGGTAAATTCTAAGCGTCCGGGTTCAATCATATACACCCACGGATATTTAAATAACTCTGGCTCGGTTATTTCTAAGACCACCGGATTCGGATTGACTTTTAAGCTGGTGATTTGTTGTAAGCGCCACGAAAAATTTAAATCACTATCAGGATAATCGGTTCGCCACGCGCCACCACGACCGGACCAGGAACTGTATTTTAAGCGTACGAAGGTAAATGCGTCTTTGGGATGTTTAGTGTCTTCTGCCCAATCGGGGACACCGTAACGATCGGTGGTTGATTCGAGGCCATAGGCGGTTGGCGCATAACAGAGGCACGCACCCAGACAGGCTGAGCCAAAATATTTTTTAAAGGTATTATTCATAAGACAGGCAGTAAGTACATTCATGGATTGGTTACCTGTGATGTGAGTTCAAGCAGTAATGCATGGGCAGCACGAAAACGCGGTGCATCGGCTAGGGCATTCAGCACGTAGCGTTTTGCTTTTTGCGGATCAGTGGTTTTTAATAATTT
>JAHEDF010000645.1 GCA_024641365.1 Planctomycetota bacterium
TGCTGGCGTGCAAGAAGTACGGGCGTGGCAAATTCAGGTTGGCTTTAAGGCACCGCAAGCGGCAGGTGTTATTCATACTGATTTTGAAAAAGGTTTTATTCGCGCCGAAGTTGCCGCCTATGACGACTACGTAAAATATAACGGTGAAAAAGGTTGTAAGGAAGTCGGTAAATTGCGTGCAGAGGGCAAAGAATACGTGGTCAAAGATGGCGATGTGATGCATTTCTTATTCAATAAATAGGAGTTAACAATGGTGGACCAACCTGAAGATATGACTGCATTTGCTGGCGAAATCCAAAAGCTGGCGCAATCAGGCGGGTTTAATCCATTTTCAATGTTAGCGGGGGAATCTCGTTTTCATTCGGTTTTTTTGGCGCCTTTTTCAACGTCATTACGTCAGCATATTACTCAATTTCTCGCTGATGGATCAGGTCCACTAGCAGATGTAGCGCAAACATTGCAGCAACAGGGGGCAACTCCAGCAGAAGCCCAACAACAGGCTCGTGATATGTTTACGCATGCACAGGGAATGCTTATTGTTGTCCTTGGCGGTGATCATGGATTGACCACTATTCCACAGCTAAATTTTGGGCACTTAGAAGACAGTTATCTTGATCACGCAATCGCTGCATGTGGCGAAAAGTTTGCTGCAAAAAATGAATTAAAATCGTCATTAATTGATTTGCGTAATAAGGCGATGGGCAAAACGGGATGGCCAGGATTAATTGCAGGTCCGTCAGCAGGCAGCAATATTTCTGCGTATTGGCTCAGTTTGGCTGCCAGCCTTATAGAGGGTATGGACGAAGGTATGTTATCTTTAGCGGGTGCCGGCATTGAACGATTACGTGATCTCGCACATTGGATTGGCAGCGCAATGCGTGATCTCGGGAAATCATTAGACGAAGATGAAGCCGTGCTGTGTGCACGTTGCCATTTAATCGCGGGAGAAGCAGAAGCGGCAGCTAATTGCCTCGACCAATTACTGCATGAAGACGCAGATGCCGACAGTTTGGCTGAACTAGTGGTTCATCTCAGCGATACGGCAATTCGTACTAATATTCCTGTTCCTGCCGCCGCATGGTTAGAAACATTTGTGCCTCGCTTTGAAAGCATGTTTGGTAAATGTTATGAACTGCGCATTGCCCGTTTTAAATTATTAGCTGCCGCTGCTGCACCTCAGGAGCACATCTTGTCTGCTGCCGAATTATTATTTGCCGCTAATAAAAAATCAGCTCGCCAGGATTTAACCCGCGAACCTATTTGGCGGGTGGTAGTCGATCCTGGTGTCTTATTAGAGACCGCCGCTGCCGCTACGGTTATTGATCGCAGTCCTGCTTTTGTGGCTAAACGCTTAGAACAGGGAACTATTCCGTTTTATCGTTCAACCGTTGCAGGGCAGCCAGATCAGATTCGCTCGCCGGAGGCGGCATTGCGCTCGTGGTATGCAGTGATGCAGGCGCATAAATTGCTAGATTAAAGCGCAAAACGTCTAGTCAGCAGATCGCCTTATTCAGGGTAAAAGTATCTATGAGTAAATTACGTTTACCATATATTTTGCTGTTGCTCACGTTTAGCGCCGTGTTGTTTGCTGCGGAAAAAAAAACGGCCGATGATCACATGTCTTATTTGAGTAATGAACAGATTAAAATCGGCATGGATATAAATCGCGGTGGCGCTGTAACGTGGTTGTCATCAAAAGATCATCCCGGTAATATTATTAATAGCCATGATTTAGGTCGTCAGATACAAATGTCCCATTACTCTGGTCCAGTGCCATTTCGTTTGCCTGGCAAAGAACCTAAACCCGAATGGAAAGGAATTGGTTGGAACCCTATTCAAACGGGCGACGCATTTCACAATCCATCACGTGTAGTTGAGCACCGTAATGACGGCAAAGAATTATATCTCAAATGTATTCCGATGCATTGGCCACTCGATAACGTCCCTGGTGAATGCACTTTTGAATCATGGACTACTTTGGATGGTCCACGGGTGCTTATGCGTTTTCGTTTTACCAATAATCGTCCTGACAAAACCTGGTATCCAGCGCGGCAACAAGAATTACCGGCTATTTATACAATTTCAAAATTACATCGGGTGATGTCGTATATCGGTGAAAAACCATTTACTCAAGCACCGCTCACCCATATTGAAAATGATTACAAAAAGGCTTGGCCGTGGACGAAAAATTTATGCACCGAGCAATGGGCTGCTATGGTAGATGATAACAATTGGGGTTTAGGCGTATTTAATGGTG
>JAHEDF010000156.1 GCA_024641365.1 Planctomycetota bacterium
TAGCGAAGTGCATGGTGTCGTAGATGCCGATTCAGGATTAATTTACGCTGGACCGACTCTCAGCGTTGCCGTGCGACAAGATGACGCGCGACGATATGGATTTTCAACTACTGAAATTGCGACAGCAATAAACACTGCTATGTTAGGGCAAGTGACAACGCCGGTGCTACAGGGCGATCGTCTGATTAATATTCGCGTAACATTAGATCCTAAACATATCATGACGATCGCTGATTTTTCAGCCCTTCTTTTAACCTCTCCAAATGGCGTTTTAATTCCTTTAATTGAAATTGCTGACATCCACGAAAAAGCAGGGTTACTCGAATTACGTCGTGAAGATTTACGTCAATGCGTGGCCGTAACCGCCGATCTTTCTGGTCGAGATTTGGGCAGCGCTATGCAAGAAATTCGTTCGCTTATTGCTGCTGACAATAACATACCACAAAATATGATAGAATTTGGTGGCTTATATCAACAACAACAAGAGTCTTTTCACAATTTATTACTTGTGCTCGGCATGGCTATCGTTTTGGTTTTCACGGTTTTATTAATTGAATTTTCTTCTTTTAAAGAACCGGTCGCAATTGTTGCTGGTGCTATTTTATCGCTACTCGGCAGTGTTTTTGCTTTATGGTTAACAGATACGACACTCAATGTAGTTTCTTTTCTTGGCGCTATCATTGGTTTAGGCGTCGTTGCAAAAAATGGCATTTTATTATTAGACGGTGTCGAACAACAACGCATAGCAGGCAAAACGCTTGATGACGCTATCATTGCAGCAGGACGACGACGGTTACGACCAGTATTAATGACATCGCTTGCTGCCGCATTGGGTATGCTGCCGCTTGCCTACGGTTTAGGGACAGGGGCCGACATGCTAAAACCTCTTGCAATTGCGGTGATTGGTGCGTTGTGTGTATCGGTTTTATTAGCTTTAATTGCAACGCCTGCTTTATTTGCGCTGCTCGCTTCAAAAAAGATTTCGCACTAGCTATACGATTCTGTTAATAATTCCAGGTAAATGACAAACCTTTTCGATCTCCATCATAGATTACATTTAATTTAGGCGACCAAAATGTCGTTTTGTCTGATGGTCTCGTTCCACGACGACTTTGATTGTAGCGAACTACCTCGTAACCAACCCATGTGCCAATAATCGCCCCCGCAACGACATCTGAAACATAATGCGCATCATTATGAATACGACTTAATCCTACGCCGGTTGCCGCTAAAAAACTCGTTACACCCACCACGGGTTGTTCTTCAAACGAAAAAGCTAATACCGAAGCAATGGTAAATGCTTGCGTCGTATGACCAGAGGGGAAAGAATAATTACTACTAAATGGATCAAATTTATCGCTATCACCGGCCGTCCTATTTGGACGGTAGCGTCCAACCGTAAATTTTAATGCCGGAGCAATTATCCCAGAAGCAATAATACTTGCTTCAATCCCATCGACCATTGCATCAACGCCGCGTTCATCGTTGCCCATCCATCCATAAAGACCGGCAGCGCCAAGCGCGCCTAATGAATAATACGTCCCTAATTGTCCCCAATTACCCGCCCAACGATCATTATCATCGTTACGTTGCTCTTGTGATTCAGAACGTGATTCACGATCAAATAAAAATCCCGAAGCTGCCGTTACTGCAACTGCTCCACCAGCAAGAGCCCATTCAGGTCCACTCCAATCCAAAGGTGACGCTATTATATTCCAAGTATCAACGACCACACGCTTTCCAAACCAAAATTGCCCATGTCCTAATTCCTGACCATTGGCAGGAGGAATGGTATCAAATGTTTTATCTTCTTCCGCCAGTAACGATAATTCAGGCAGTAATAACAATGTGGGTAAGATATAAGTAAAAAGTTTCAGTTCCATGACACCGTTATACAAACATTACGAAAGCGCAAACCCGTACCTTAGTCATGTCACATATAAGCGACACACTTCCATATAAATGCAAACACAATTTATAACGGGTTAAATACGATGGTACGAAGGTACTGGTCGCCATCATCAATAGCTGGGTATATTTGTCCTTTATCAATGCTCACCTATTTCCTCGTTATGCTTGGCATGTTGCTCAACGTTGGAGCACAAATTGCGCTAAAACAAACCACTAAGCGTATGGAGCTTAATCATGGCGGGCTATTTAATGAACCGCTCCAATTAATCCAAGATCCTTTTTTTATTTTAGGACTTTTATTGTACGCTATCAGCGTTCTCAATTGGATTGTGGTTTTATCTCGTTTAGAGTTATCCGTCGCCTATCCTTTGATGAGTATTGGCTATATTCTTACTCTGTTTGCTGGCGTCTATTGGTATGCAGAGCCAATATCAGTCACCCGCGTGGTTGGTATATTAACCATTATTACTGGTGTGATTTTAATTACTCGACCGGTGTCACATGTCTAAAATTCCTGAGATTGCGCCACCGCAATTGCCTTTTTCACGTCCCTCTATTGATGAAGAGACGATTATTAGTGTTTCTGAAGTTTTACGTAGCGGTTGGATTACAAGCGGCAAATATGTGCTGGCATTTGAAAATGCGTTTGCCCAACTTGTTGGCGCACCGCACGCCGTAGCCATTAGCTCCGGAACGGCTGGTTTAGATTTAGCTATTGCTGCGCTTGGTTTAGAAGATGGTGATGAAGTAATTGTGCCAAGTCTTAATTGGGTGAGTGGTCCTAATATTATTGAATTACATGGCGGTAAAGCGGTTTTCTGTGATGTTAATGCGGGTGATTTACAAATTGATCTCACTGATGCAGCGCGTCGTATAACGCCTCGGACACGTGCAATTATGCCAGTCCATTTTGCTGGTGCAGCGTGTCAACTTGAGGCGCTCTATGCATTAGCTGATGCAAATAATTTAGTCGTTATTGAAGATGCTGCCCATGCAACGGGTACTCAGTGGCGTGGCCGTCATATTGGTAGTCATCGTCGTGGGCCATATGATTGTGCCGTATTTAGCTTTCACCCCAGTAAAAATATTACTACTGGTGAAGGTGGCATGATTACTTGTCACGATGCCAAATTAGCACAGCATTTTCGTCTCGGTCGTTTTCATGGAATCCGTAAAGATGCGTGGAAAAATCATGGTCGCAGTGGCCGAGATGTCTATCAAGTCGAAAATCCTGGTCGGAAATATAATTTAACTGATTTACAAGCTGTAATTGGCGTGCATCAACTCAAGCAATTAGGCCAGATGAATGAAAAACGCACTCGTCTTGCCCTGCGTTATCATAAGCAATTAGCCCAACATCCTTTTATTCGCCCACTAACATTGCCAAGCGAGTCAGACTCCATACATGCATGGCATATATTTGTAATTGTTGTTAACGAGAATAAATTTGGTCTAAATCGCGATGCGGTTATCACTGCACTAGAAACACATGGCATTGGTAGCGGATTACATTTCCCTCCCGTCCATCTACAGCATTATTACGCAGATCGTTATCCACGCCAATCGTTACCACAAACTGAATTTGTTGGCGATAAAATATTATCACTACCGCTATTTCCTGAGATGTCCGAGCAGGACGTTGATCGAGTAACGTTATTATTAAATACCCTTGGGCGTCATCAGTCATGATCGTCAGTGACGTAGAAGAAACAGTGCCGATACAATTATCCATTGTCATTCCAATGTACAATGAAGCTGGTAATATTGGTCATTTATTTGAGCGCCTTCTGCCGGTTTGCCGAAATTTACCATTAACCTTTGAAATAATCTGCGTCGACGATGGCTCACGCGACAAGACGGCGACGATTGTACGCATTGAACAAGCGAAATCTCCAGAAATTGTTTTAGTACGATTCGCACGAAATTTTGGACAGCATGCTGCTGTTACCGCGGGCTTTGCCCATGCGCGTGGTCAGTGGATTATTACGTTAGATGCCGATTTACAAAATCCGCCGGAAGAAATACCAAAAATAGTTGGTTGTTTTACCGCTGGTCACGATGTGATAAATACTTGGCGTATAGATCGCCAAGATACGTGGTTTCGTAAAACCGCATCACGTCTAACGAATATTCTTGTCCGTCGTATTAGTGGCATTCATCTCGATGATTTCGGGTGCATGTTACGAGGCTACAGTCGCGAAGTGTCGCAAGCCATCGTTGCCTGTCGCGAATATAAAACATTTATCCCAGCACTGGCCAGTATTTATGCTCGTAATCCAACATCTATTGGTGTTGCACATGCTGACCGCGCATCAGGACAGTCAAACTATTCATTGTTAAAATTAATCTCACTTCAATTAGATTTGATTACATCGTTTTCTGTTTATCCCTTACGCCTCCTGTTTTTCGTCGGTTCATTCCTCGCAATTTGCGGGGTATTATTTGGTGCCTTATTATTAGTATTACGCTTAGCACATGGTCCCGAATGGGCAGCAGATGGCACGCTGACCGTTTTAGGCATTTCGATGATTTTTACAGGACTACAATTTTTTGCTTTTGGCATTTTAGGGGAATATATTGGAAGAATTTTTCAGCAAGTGCGCTTCCGCGAGCCCTTTATTGTTCAACAAGTTGAACGCGTTGCTGATAATAGGGCTGTAGTAACATGAATAGAGAATTGTCTGTCGTCTTGTTTGGTTATGGGCAATTCGGTTGCGCTGCTTTAGCGGCTTTGCAACGCGCTGGATTACACGTTTTTTTAGTTGTTACTCACAAGGATAATCCAAATGAAAATTGTTGGTGGCAATCACTCGCTATCACTGCGCAAGAAGCTGGGATCCCCGTATTTAGTGATTTAGATCTGAGCTTAGGTGGCGAAACTTCGCAATTAATTAAAAAATTTTCTCCCGATATTATTTTTAGCGCTTTTTTCCGCGACCTGCTTGGTGAACACTTATTAGCAATTCCTCGTTTAGGCGCGTGGAATTTACATCCGTCACTCTTACCGTCCTATCGTGGGCGAGCCGCTATTAATTGGCAATTAGTGCGCGGAGAAAAAAAATCCGGATTAACTGTGCATCGTATGGTGAAACGCGCTGATGCGGGCAGTATTATTGCGCAACAAGCCATTGACGTCGGGGATGATCAAGATGCCTATGGTTTAACGCGAGATTTATTAGCGCTCGCTCCACGATTATTAGCGCAAGCGATCAATGGAATTATTAGTGATCAATCGCAAGAGCGTACGCAGCAACTTCATGACGGGTCTGTTTTTGGACGTCGGCGACCTGAAGACGGATTTATTAACTGGGAATTACCAGCTCGTCAAATTCATAATTTGGTACGTGCCGTTGCGCCCCCCTGGCCAGGAGCATTTACATCATTACAGGGAAATAAATTGTTAATTACTAAAACTCATGTGCTTGAAGAAAGCGCGAACCTCGGAAGACCTGGCACCATTTTGCCCGGCAATCGCGTTATCTGTGGTACTGGCTTATTAAGCATAATCTGTGCTTATTTTTATGCGCAACAAATCACTGAATTACCATCGGGCACACTCTTAACAACACTTACCAAGGACAGTATATGAAAATTCTCATTTTAGGCGTCAACGGATTTATTGGTTCGAATTTAACCTCTGCCATTTTACGGACGACGGATTGGGAAGTCTACGGCATGGATATGTTTAGCGATAAACTCGGCAGTGCAGTCGATCATCCACGATTTCATTTTGTTGAAGGGGATTTAACCATTAATAAGGAATGGGTAACTTATCATGTTAAAAAATGTGATGTCTGTTTACCGCTTATAGCAATCGCCACACCTGCCACCTATGTGCAAGATCCGTTACGTGTTTTCCGTTTAGATTTTGAAGAAAATCTCGAAGTCATTCGTCAATGTGCTAAATATAATACGCGTGTATTATTCCCAAGCACCTCTGAAGTATATGGCATGTGTAGTGATGAGTCGTTTGATCCAGAAAATTCAAATCTTGTATACGGTCCTATCCACAAAGAACGTTGGATTTACGCGTGTGCAAAACAATTATTAGACCGCGTTATTTACGCGATGGGCAAACACGAAAATTTGCGCTATACATTATTTCGTCCATTTAATTGGGTTGGACCTGGTTTAGATAGTATTCATTCGGAAAAAGAAGGTTCTTCACGTGTCGTTACCCAATTTCTCGGTCACTTACTGCGTGGTGAATCTATTCGCTTAGTCGATGGCGGCAGTCAACGACGTTGTTTTACCGCGATTAGTGACGGCATTGATGCACTCATGCGCATCATTGCAAATAATAATGGATGTGCTGATGGTAAAATATTTAATCTTGGTAACCCAGAAAATGATTTATCGGTTCGTGAATTAGCTATGCAGTTAAAAGCTATTGCTCAGGAGAACCAAGAAGTTGCAACGGCTGTGACGGCTTGCTCAATCGAAGATGTCAGCGCACAAAAATATTATGGTGACGGTTATCAAGATATGTCGAAGCGCAAACCAGATATTCGTAATACCACCAACCATTTAGGTTGGACGCCAAAAGTAAGTACAGAGACTATGTTACGAACAACCGTCGCTTATTATATAAATGAATTTATGTCGCGTGAACGTTCCGTTTATGATTACCATTTACGCACAAATCCGGCAACTGAATCAGTTGCCCCTGCATTAGTATAAGGAAAGCGCGTGACGCTTTGGACATCGTTAATTGCTCCACAAGCAAATCAGGAGAGCACCTTTAGGTCTTTTGCTCAAGCGGATTGTATTAAAAGGTCAAATGAAATGACCAAATGCTGTCGATGGATTGATATGGCAGCGTTGAGCATGCTCGTGGTTTTAATTTATTTACTCACCGCAGATCATGTACCGCTTGGGTCAGCTACGCGTTATTATGAGGCTACTCGTGAAATGACTGAAACGGGTAATTGGTTGGTGCCACAATTACATTACGTGCCTTATGTTGAAAAACCGCCCTTAGTGTATTGGCTTGGTGCAGCAGGTCGACTTATTGGAGATCATCCTTTTTTTACATCACTGCCTAGTTTATTAGCCACCATTATATCGGTTATCACAACCTATATTATGGGCTGCCAATGGCGTAATCGTTCCGTTGGTATGACAGCTGCGGGTTTATTAGCAGGAGCATCTTTTACAGAAGTCATGTCTGGTGTACTGACAACTGACCCGTTATTAGCAGCTGCATTGTTGGTCGCTATGTATTGCTGGTGGCGCTGGGATGGCGAGCAACAACAAACCAACTTTTGGCTTTATAGCTGTTACGCGGCAATCGCTTGTGGCTGGCTCATTAAAGGACCAATTGCGTTAGCATTTCCAGCTGCTGGAATTGCACTCTACGCATTTTTACGCGCAGGATGGCGTCACATATTTATAACACTCTATGCCATGAAACCATGGTGGGGAGCCATCATTATTGTCGCTATCAATTTACCATGGACGTTAGCATTATGGTATCATGACTCGCGCTTAGTGGAATTTTTCTATGTCGATATCAATTTTGATGCCTTCATTCATGGACATTATAATCATCCTGGGCCATGGTGGTACTATGGGCCTATAATCGCTGCTAGTTTAGCGCCCTATAGTGTTATTTTATTACCAGTCATTGGCCAATCGCTCTGGTCAATTATCTCTAGCTTACAATGGAAACGCGATGGTAGTCATGCCACCACACAAACTGACTTGTCACATTTATATTATTTGAGCATGATTATTGGTCCACTTGTATTACTCTCAATTAGTAGTGCTAAATTAGGCACGTATCTCATGCCGCTGACGCCATTACTTTTCCTGCTGTCGGCAGATGTCATTAGTCGATGGGAAAAAATTCCACGCTGGGTAACTGGCCTAATGGTCACACAAGCCACTATTATAGCATTGGCCGTTGCTTTAATTCCAGTGGCGCTCATTGCTATTCATGAGTCACTTGAGCAAGGACATCCCCTTATACTTTTTGGTATGACATTTGCCAAAGAGCCGCAATTAGCCGAAATTGATTGGTCGTATAGTTGGCATCTCGTTTTGGCAGGTGGGCTATTATTGTTAGCAGCCATTGCCAGCGTTGCATTAATTATGGTTGGTCGATTGCGTGCTTCATTGGCATCACTCGCCGTCGGCGTGACGTGTGTTTTAGCTTTAATTTTCCCAAACATTGATGAATTAGTGCCACATCTTGATGCCGCGCCACTTGCCCGCATCATTCAAAAAAATACGACGCCAGCCGATGGTATTAATAAAGGTGAT
>JAHEDF010000646.1 GCA_024641365.1 Planctomycetota bacterium
ATTGCCCTCGTCATTGCCAAGGTGAGACAATTGTAGAAAATAGATAATAAAAGAATGATCGACGGTTTTCGGCTATCCCACACTTGAGCTAGTTAAAGCCATCATCTATGCGTACAATCCGGTATTATACTGACTGGTATAATACTTACTTGTATTATACCAGTCAGTATAATACTGTCGGCACTATGCCCGCCCACCTAACCGCCCGTGATCAAAAGACAATTAAAAGCCCTGCGCCCAAAAAAAGCGTAAAGCGAACAACAACCACCAAACAAAACACAACGCCACGTTGGCAACGACGCCCTGAAGATCGCACAGCTGAATTATTAGCCGTCGCTTTGCGATGTTTTAGTGAAGATGGCATTGATGCTGTGTCGTTAGAGGAAATTGCACGCCAAGCCGGTGTCACCAAAGGCACGTTTTATCATTACTTTAGCAGTAAGGGGCATTTGCTCGAAGAAATTATGGCCTCGTATGCAGCCCCACGTGCCAAATCATTGGTCGACATTGCGCAAAGCGATGCTCATCCGAGAAAACGATTAGAACAATTACTGCGCGCCCATTGGTCATTATTAACCACCACCCCCATGCGTTATTTACCGCGCCTATTATTAACCGCAGCGCCACGTCATCCCGAATTGACCAAGCAAGCCATGCGTCATGGCATTGCCGCAGTTAAGGGTGCTTACCAACGTTGTATTGATGATGGTATCGCAAACGGTGCATTTCGTCGTATTGGTGGCACTGCGATAGTTGAGCTCTGTATTATGCCGATGTTAACGCGGACCATGATGGCTGGCACCACCTTAGAAAAAGCCATGACACCAGCGACGCAATTTATTGATGCCCATTGTGACGTTATTTTATCTGCCTTGCAAAAAGCACCACAGGAGCAGCTATGAAAAAGTTTTTTATGTTTGTTGGCATAGCATTATTATCGAGTTGTGATTCGCCGCCTGCACCGCAAGCACAAGGCGTCATTGAAGCCTATGAAGAAAATCTCGCCTTTCCATTAACTGGCAGAATAACTAAATTACATGTCGAAGAAGGACAGGCAATTGCCGCGAATATTGAAGTTGCCACTGTAGATGGTGATGCCGAACGACAATTAGTTGCCCAGGCAGAAGCAAAATTACTCGAAGCAAAAGCCGCATTAGCATTAGTAGTCAGCCAAGCACGACCGGAATTAATTGCCACGGCAGAAGCACAATTAGCTGCAGCAAAGACAACCGCTGAAAAAGCCATCATTGAACGAGATCGCCAACAGCAATTAGTAAAAGATCAGGTTAGCAGTCAGCGCAGTTTGGATATGGCCGAACAAACAGCAGCCAATGCTATTGCAGCTGTCACTATTGTTGAGGAAAATCTCAAACAATTACGCGCAGGTGGCGATCAACCCGCTGTCGCATTAGCAAAAGCGCAAGTCGCTGTCGCTGAAAGTGCCGTGGCCGCTGCCAATGAACGTCTGTCCAAAACGGTTTTATACGCGCCACCAAATGCACGCGTAGTACGTCATATTTTACGTCGCCCAGGTGAATTAGTAACCGCAGGCACACCCGTTATAACCGTGGCCGATTTAGCGCGTCCTTATGTTGATGCATTTGTGAACCAGGAATTAGCTGCGAAATTACATACTGGCGATACCGCGCTGGTCCATGTTGACGGACAACCAGTTATGAATGGTACCATTGAACGCGTTGGTGAGCGTTTAGAATATACACCTCGATTTTTATTTGGCCCAGAAGACCGCCCGCATTTAATGATTCGCGTACGTGTTCGTTTACCCGGACCTGCACCAGCAGCAGGTGTTCCAGCTGATGTCACTTTTGGACAGGCAAAATGACCGCATTAATTAGCGTGCGTGGCTTAGTTCGTCGCTTCGGTAAATTAGTTGCCGTCAATGGTGTCGATTTAGATGTCGCACAAGGTGAAATTTTTGGCGTACTTGGTCCAAACGGCGCAGGAAAAAGTACAACCATTCGCATGTTATGCGGACTCTTATTACCAACAGCGGGGAGCGGCACCGTATTGGGGCATGACATCGTACGCGACAGTAATGCAATTAAGGGTGACATTGGTTATATGACCCAAGCTTTTAGCTTATATTTGGACATGTCTGTGGATGAAAATTTACGCTTTTTCGCTGGCATTCATGGCATGACCTTTATGCGTCGCTCCAATCGCATTGAAGAGCAAATTGCCCATTACGGTTTAGGAGAAAGAAGAAAACAAGTTGTTGGTACCTTAT
>JAHEDF010000647.1 GCA_024641365.1 Planctomycetota bacterium
GTGTGATTCCGGGTGCAGCTAAATTAATTACCACTTCTGGTGCGCCATTGCCAATAACGAGTAAAGTTGACGATGCGAGTCTACGCAAAAAATACCCAGGCTTGTTGCGTATTCCATTAGCGCAAGGACTGGAAGAGACGGTTGCGGTATTTAAAGAACAATTAAAACGCGGTACGCTCACCATTTAGTAATTTAGAACAATATAAATCTCGGAGTTCATCCGCTGAATGGTTTGTAGACAAACGGTTATTGCTTAACCACAAAGCGGAACCCCACATAATTTAACGCTTCATCGGCGGCTAAACCAAGGCGACTGGCGGCACGACAACGTTCAGGTGGATAAAACCAGCAACCACCGCGCGCTATAGAGAGACCGCCATTGGTACTTTCTGGATCAATGGTTGATGCAACATCGTAGGGACTTTTGCCATCCCACACATCGCGGCACCATTCTAAAACATTGCCATGCATGTCATAAATACCGAACGCATTCGGCGTTGATGAGCCGAGTGGTTGAATACCAATACTATTATCACCGACATGTTGACCAATCCAGCGCACCACGGGTGCGGGAATAGTATCACTATCATCGGCAGGAACTTCTCGCCAAATAGAAGCTAATTCAGCCGATGCCATCCAACCCTGTTGAGCTGGTATCGGATGATTAGCAAACGGGCCTTCAGTCCCAGCACGACAAGCATATTCCCATTGCGCTTCAGTCGGTAATTCAGCCGAAATCCCGAGCGCCTGTAATTTTGTGCAAAATTCTGTGGCTTCACGCCAGCTAACACCTTCGACAGGTAAATTATCATTTACACGGGTACTTGGATTTTGCCCCATGACGGCTTGATATAATGGCTGCGACACTTCCGTCGTTAAAATCCAATAACCAGTCGTAATGGTAACGGGACGTTGGTTTTCATGTGCAGCCCGCCCCACTTCAGTTGTTGGGCTGCCCATTTTAATGCCCCAGGGTTGCAGAAGCGTAATTTTATATTGATGCCATTAATAAATGCTTCAGCCATTTTCCCATTGGTATCGTAGGTAACAGCAGTGGCCCATGTGGGTTTGTCATTCTTATCGTGTTGGGCAGTGGTCTCTATTGAGAGACCTTGCATGGAATACCACACGCTACCAAGAACGCCGGCTAAGATCAGTACGGCAATAAATTTAATTACAAACGGATCGATAGTGGGAGCATGTCTGCCAGCGCCCGTGGAAACTCGAGTACCCGGTAAAGCCGCAGCGACGGCCTCAGCGCGTGAAGGTTCCGGCGTTTCCACCGGAGCGGTATGCAACAACCGCTGTCCACCGCGTAAACGTTCTAAATCTTCCAAAAATTCTTGCGGTGTTTGATAGCGTTTTTCACGATCTTTCGCCATCGCTTTATGAATAACCGCAACCACGGTGCTAGGTAATGTGGAATCGTGTATACGAGGATCGGGAGGCGGTTCAGTTAATACTTTATGGGTAATAACGTAACTCGTTTCACCGACGTATGGTTCAACACCTGCTAGTAATGTATACAAAGTTGCGCCAAGTGAATAAATATCAGCACGTATATCAAGATCAGCAACACCCTTAATTTGTTCGGGCGACATATAACTTGGCGTGCCCCATGAAGTGCCAGTCATAGTCATGCGATCTTCACCGTCAGCGGCACGGGCTAATCCTAAATCACCAATTTTCGGATTACCATCGCGGTCGACGAAAATATTAGCGGGTTTAATATCGCGATGTACCAACCCCGCCGCATGGATTGCCACGAGTCCTTTGGTACAACCAATTAAATAACCAACTGCTTCATCAACAGATAAACGGCCACGCCGTTTAAGGATTTTATGCAGATCACTGCCTGTCACTAATTCTAAGGCCATGTACATGAAGCCATCAACTTCACCGGCATCATAAATGGCGACCACGTTATCATGTTTCACTTGCGCCATCGCGTGCGATTCACGAATAAAGCGCAGTGAAAAATCAGCACTGTCAGCGACCGCTGGTTTTAATAATTTTAAAGCGACGCGACGGCCAAGCGTGGTGTGTTCAGCTTCGTAGACCTGGGCCATGCCACCTGCGCCAAGAACGCGCAATCTTTTGTAACCAGCAATAACTTCAGGCGGTTTTCGTACTTGATGTGCTGCCGGCAACATGCCTGGTTGTAGCTGCAAAGTTTCAGCCGTTGAAGTATGCGATGCGATATTCGTGGGCATGGTGCCATCTGCGTTCATCGGCATAGTTGGCATTT
>JAHEDF010000157.1 GCA_024641365.1 Planctomycetota bacterium
ATGCCAAGGAAATGACAGAGCTTGATCTCTTGGTCGAAAAAGCGGATGCGGTAATTGCTGACATCATCGCGGGAAAGCCAGCGCAACCAGTACCAATTAAACCAGCTATTCCTCCGGCAGAAACAGCAGCGCCAGATCCTGGTTTTACGATTGATCCGAGTTTGCAAACGTCGTTATACGCCGCTAATCCGATGATTAGTAAACCCGTGCATATGGCTTTTGATGGACAAGGACGCTTGTGGGTCGCGTCAACGCCAATTTATCCGATGATAGAACCAGGTGCTACCGCCAGCGATCGCATTTTTGTACTCGAAGATAAAGATCACGATGGGAAAGCGGATCGCTCAACGGTTTTTGCTGATGATTTATTAATTCCAACAGGCATTGCGGTTGTTGAACGCGCTGATGGAAAAATGTCATGTTATGTTGGTGCATCTACAGAGATGTTGTTATTCACGGATACCAATGGTGATGGAAAAGCAGATGAGCGTCGCACGGTTTTATCAGGATTTGGCACCGAAGACACACATCATACCGTGCATACGTTATATTGGGGTCATGATGGCTGTCTCTATTTTAATCAAAGTGTTTATATCCACACACATTTAGAAACACCGTGGGGTGTGGTGCGATTAAATGCGGGCGGAGTTTTTCGCTACGATCAAGACAGTGAACGCGTCGAAGTGTTAATTAAAGGATTATGGAATACCTGGGGACATCAGATGAATGCTGATGGGCAATCATTCTTTACGGATGGTGCTGGTAGTAGCGGTATTAGTTGGGGTTTCCCAGGAGCAGTTTTTCATCCCAGTGAAGGTGCACGCGGCACCGTAAAGGGAATTAGTCCGGGAGGGTATCCAAAATTCGCCGGTCTCGAATTAATTGATAGTCCATTATTTCCACCTGAATGGCAAGGCGATGCCATTACGGGAGACTTCCGCGCTCATCGTCTTGTGCGTATGAAAATTACTGATTTATCACCAGAACGATCTGGCTATGTGACTAATGATGAACCAGATATTATGCGCACTGCTGACGCGTGGTTTCGACCTATCGCAATAAAACATGGACCAGATGGCGCATTATATGTCGCAGACTGGACCAACCCGGTTATTAATCATGGTGAAGTTGATTTTCGCGATGAACGTCGCGATAAAGAGCACGGCCGTATTTGGCGCATATCGCCAATTAAAGCCACGCCATTGACCTGGAGTCCGGTTGCCGGTCGCGACATTCCCGCGCTGTGCACGGCGTTATTATCTGCCAACACGTGGGAACGTGATACGGCACGTCGACAATTATTAGCGCGTATGAATGATGATGTAGCGGCGACAATTTCGCAGTGGTCAACAAAAAATGGTACAGCGCTTGCGCGACGTGAAGTGGCTCAGGTTTTATATGGTAACGGACGTTTTGAGCAGGCTATTGCATTACTGGATATGCAGGATGCAGGACAACGCGGAATAAAGGCGCGTTGGTTAGGACAGGCACCAACCAAATATAGTGCTGAATTAGCGCAATTGGCCGCTGATAAAACGCCACGCGTACGCTTAGAGGCGATGCGCGCTTTGGCACGCGAAGCGAATCTGAAAACGTCAGAAGCTGCTTTAATGGCTGTCTCACAATTGCCACATGATGATCAATATTATGAATTTGCTAGCACCATGACGATGCGCAGTTTAACCGCTCCGTGGGTGGCCGCTTTACAAGATGGCACCTGGTCGATTAACGGTCGCGAAGATCTTGCGGTGCGCGGATTGATTGCGCTTAATCCAGATCAAGCAGCTCCAGCAGCGCAAATTATATTAAGCAAACAGCAAACATTGGCGTTGGCTCCGTGGCCAGCATTAATTGCTCATGCGGGTGATGAAAAAAATGTGGCACGATTATTTGCTGAATTACCAGGCACGTTGTCCGCGAAAGACCTAGCTGCTGCATTACATGCTTGCGCGGATGCAGCTGAGCGAAAAATAGCTGCTCCGGCAGATGTAGCGACTTTAGCAGACTTTTTACAGCATACAGATCAACAAATTCGTGTGGCTGCGATTCGCTTAGTCGGAGCGTGGCGACAAAATAAATTCATTCCAACTATTGGCGCATTGGCAGCGGATGAAAAAATACGTAAGGATGTTTTAAGTGCCCTTGAGAAAAATGGCAAACCCGCTCTGCCAGAATTACAAAAACTCTTAGCAACAGAAAAAGATGCGGGAACACGCTCGAGTATTATTGGCAGTATTGCAAAGATTGATGGTAACGTGGCGCTAGAAGTGGTGATGCCATTATTATTGACGACTACGACGGATCATGAAGCGGCCGGATTATGGCGCGTTTTATGGCCTGCGGGTGGCATGATGGATAAAGTGGTAAAAAATGGTTTACCGAAAGATTTGCCCGCGCACGTCATCAAAGGTGGTTTAACCACAGCACGTGAATTAGGAAAGCGTGGCAAGAAATTAGAGGATTTATTTTCGAAAGCGATGCCAAAACAAAATGTTGTTGCCCAAACGGACCGTCCCGCAGATATGAAAGGATGGATGGCATTAGTGGCTAAAAGTGGTGATCCGGCCAAAGGAGAACAGTTATATTTTAGTACCGGCATGTCCTGCGTGCAGTGTCATGCCATTGGTGGTGTTGGTGGAAAATTAGGACCTGATATGAGTACGCTCGGTGCGAGTGCGCCGCTCGATTATATTATTGAAAGCGTTCAAAATCCGACGGCAAAAGTTAAAGAAGGGTATCATGCGGTTAATTTCCGTCTCAAAGATGGCAGTATGGTGATGGGCATTCCTTTTAATGAGGATGATAAGGAAATTAAAATTCGTTTACCAGGTTTAGAGCAAGTGGTCGCAAAAGATGCGATTAAAGGACGCGACACCATGGGCAGTTTAATGCCGCCAGGATTAATAGATGCGTTGCCCATTGCTGACCAAGCCAATATCTATGCATTTTTATCACAATTAGGAAAACCCGGAGCTTACGATGCGAGCGATGGTCGCGTGGCACGCTTATTTTATGTGCAAGATAGTCTTCCTGCAGATAAAGTTGATGCGCTCGCAGGAAAACCCACCGCATTAAGTTTAGTTGATGGTCGCGTTTTGCCGGGCGCATGGCGTACAGCAATCAGTGCCATTTCAGGTAATCAAAATCTCTATGCAGTTGCCGTACTTGATGTAGGAAATGCTGGCGAATTAGCATTAGAAATAGAAGGCGCTGATCGTCCGTGGGTAGATGGTATTCGTTTAGATCCCGGACAAAAAGGCGGGCCGCTCGGTGCGGGCCTGCACATCATTGGGGTATCAATAAACCGTGCCAAACCACCTGCTGTATTACGTATTCGCTCGAATATTGGACGCTTTGTGGTGCCGTGAACGAAGGTAAAACAATTTCATTAGCGATAAAGTTAAGTGGCGACCTACATCATGGTGGTTACTGCTGACTCATTTCGCCATTTGTTTGTCCACAAGAAACAAGGCAGGCGCACAGGACACTGACACGCCGTGTGGAGCCACGATTTAGTCTTACAAGCCTTACATAGTCAGCTTGGTACATCCCCAGCGTCCTTGGGGGTACCATGCGTTTACCATCTTACTGCACCGTCGCCGCCTCACTGATGTTGAGTGCGTGTTCGCTCACTGCTGCTGATCGCGTTTTTGTTTTTGGTGGCGGTTATAGCCCGAGTGGCAATCAAGTATCCCTTGAAAAAAATGTTCAATACTTTCAGCGCATTATGCCAATTTTGGGATTGGCTGAAGCGCCACAACATATTTTATTTGCTGATGGGAAAGACCCTGATCGAGATTTACAAGTTTTAGACCCCAAACATTTTGCCTCTGACAATGTGCACTTAGCCGCTCAAATTTTAGGAAGTGATAGAGGCATCGATCATTTATATCGCACAAATAATGTTGAATCTGTAAGTAACTCATGCACCACCAAATCAATTGACTCCTATTTTGATGAAGCGGAAAAATTTCCAGAACAAGATCGTTTACTGGTTTATTATACCGGACATGGCGGTGGCAGTTCGGATAAGAAAGCACCTCGCAATACCGATTTGCGCTTATGGAATGGTGAAAAATTAAAAGTAAATGAGTTTGTAAAGCGTTTAGATAAATTACCAAAAACGATGCCTGTGGTATTAGTTATGGTGCAGTGCCATTCCGGTGGTTTTGCAGATGTAATTTTTAAAGACGGGGATGAGAAAAAAGAACTCTCTGAACATCAACGGTGCGGATTCTTTTCTACGGTTCCCGAACGAGTTGCAGCCGGTTGTACTCCCGACATCAATGAAGAAAATTATCAAGAATACAGTACCTTCTTCTGGGCGGCGTTAAGTGGTCAATCACGTTTAGGTGACACCATCGTAAAACCAGATTATAATAATGATAAAGTTATTTCATTTAATGAAGCGCATGCTTATGTGACGCTGACGAGTGACACCATTGATATTCCAATTAAAACCAGTGATATTTTCTTGCGCAAATTTGCGGATCTCAAAGACGATGATAAAGCAACGTTATCAGTTAAGAGTAAATACGATGATATCATAAAAGCAGCTGGATCCATTGATAAAAAGGTACTGAATGGATTATCCGATACCTTAAAATTATCTGACGATGACCGTATGAAGGAAGTTCGTGAGCTAGAAAAAAGTATCAATGAAAAGAAGAAGAAAATTGATTCTGAGATTAAGAGTTTAGATAAAGACTTAGCATCTAGTCGCAGTGCAATTGCTCGCGATATTCGTTCAAAATGGCCTGAATTAGCCAACCCATTTCATCCATTAGCACAAAAATTATTACAAGATGAAAAAGGCCCATTGTATATGGAAATTAGTAAACATGAGAAATGTGCTGCGTATTGTGAATTACGCGATAAACGAGAAAAACTATCCACTGAAAAACATGATTTAGCTCGCCAAGAAGCGAAAGTACAACGCTTTATTCGTGCGTTTGAAAATGTTGTCTTAGAGCAGCGTTTACAAGAAAGTGCTGATGCTGATATTAAAAAGTCATATGAAAAGCTTATTGAACTCGAATCCGGCACGCTCAGTAAAAAAGGTTAATAACAGTCTGTAGTATTTCTAACTGTAGTATTTCTAAATTCGACATGTTGCGGAAATTATTCCGTAATATGTTGCGCGTGGCCACTGCGTCCGTATTTGGTGAAATAGCGTTCTAAAATTTTCTTGATAACGCCGGTGGTGGCTTGACCGCCAGAGGTGCCGCTGTGAATAAACACCGCAAAGGCAACGGTTGGATTATTTGCTGGTGCATAACCCACCATCCAAGCGTGGTCTGGTGTGCGGCCTGCCTTTCGCGAGGTTTCGCTACCCCATTCAGATGTTCCTGTTTTTGCCGCTACTTTAATGCCAGCTGCTGGTCCTTCTAAAACTAATAATTTAGCGGTCGACCCTGGTCGATTTTCTGTAACCAATTCCATGCCACGGCGGAGTTCGTCTAAATGACTTTTGCGAATATGTAAATCAGTGACGGTCGGTTGTGTTGCTGGCTTGACTAAATAGGGCTGAACCACGCGTCCACCATTTGCAACGGCGGCACCTAAGCAGGCAATTTGTAGTGGTGACGCCGTTAAAAATTGCCCAATACCTAAACGCCAATCATCACTTGGTAACCATTTGGGTTCTTTGGGACGAATACGTGCGAGGGTAGATGGAAATGGTAAAATACCAGGACGTTGATCATAGACATCTAAGCTATTAACGCGACCTAAACCAAAGTGACTTGCCGTTTGCGCTAAACGTTCTCCACCTAAGCGTTGGGCAATGGTTGCAAAATACACGTTCGACGAAATCTGAATTGCACGTGCTAAATCATAAGACCCTGGTGGTGCGTGGTCGCGTAATATTTTTTGACCGCGTACCATTGCCATATACCCTTTAGAATCAATTTCTTCACCTGGGATTAAGACACCATGTTCAAGTCCGGCAAGCGCCGTGCATAATTTCATGGCGGATCCCGGTGGTTGGTCGGGCATGGTCGCATGATTGAGCAGTGGGTCGCCTGGGACTTTTAATAATTCATTATATTTTGTTTTTAAATCTTCGAGGTCATAACCTGGAGAGCTAGCGAGTACTAAAATGGCACCCGTATGACAATCTATGAGGGCAAAACCCGCACGGCCTTTTCCAACAGGCAAAGCATTTTTCATTTTTTCTGTAGCGGTGCCCAAAGCTTCAGCCAATGAAAACCAATTAGTGAGGCTATCTTCTGCTAAAGTTTGTAATTCCATATCTAATTCGGTGGTCAGGTCTAAGCCAGCTTGTGGTAGATCTTCGCGTAAAACTCTCGGGCCGTCTGGCGTGCGCACACGTAATAAATTCCCGGGTGTGCCACGTAATATCGCATCATAGGTTTTTTCTAAACCAGTGGTGCCTTGCCAGGTAATTGCACCAGGGGCTTCAGGATCTTCGCCACGACGAATCATGCCAATTAAATGACTGGCAGATTTTGGAAAAGGATATTCTCTGCCCAAATCAACTTGCAGTCCAATGCCTGGTAATAGCGCATCACTTTCTTCGTATTTATTGGCGAGATCAATGGGCGGCATTGAACCAATACCAGCTAAACGTACGGCTATAGGGTGCGGGACATTTTCAATTAAGGGAATTAAATCCAGTCGCGTTTGTCCAGCCCAAGCCCGATCCGCTAAAGTACGTGCGTGATTTAATGCTTCTTCAACATCAAGACGAGTGAGCGGAAATCCAAGATTGGTCAGGCGACTAGCTAAACCAGCGCACAAGCGGTCATACTTATCCATATCAAATACCAAGTGTCGTATTTTAAATTCGCGTTCACAACTAATCACACGTTGGCGCGTGGCATGCTCAGTTATTAACCGGCCAATTAATTGCGGATCCACATTAAAAGTCGCACCAATGCGGCGCTGAATATGAGTGAAAAGGCCTTCTTCGTAGAGTGGGTCGCCTTGCACTAATAATATGCGTTCACGTAATCCTGGAATATGACTAATTGGAAATTCATGTAATCCTAATTTATCTGGTAAGAGGGGAGCAATGCTTTCAGCACGAGCAGAGGGGGCAAAATAATAAGCTGTTTCAGGTGATAATTCTTTAACTGCTGTTATGGCTCTATCAAAACGATTGTTTACTAGTTCGACCGTTTCGCCAAGTAAGCCTGACAATACAATTTCTGCTTGGTCTCGCCGATCAGGATCAATTAAGCGTAATTGCCTTTGATAACGTGTTCCATCTTCAAGTTGTAAATCAATAGAAAATAATGGCAGAAAAGGTTCCATTATTGGTGCACATTGTTGATTGCCGACATTAAAATCTTGATCCAATATGGCCATCGCCGCATAAAATTCGCTATCTGTAATAAGAGTAATTTTTTGTTCCCAACGAATGCTTAATTCGCGAGCAAGTGCAGTGCGCGGATCTTCAACTACTAAATCGCTGGCAACTAATGTTGCCATATTACTATCTTGATCATCGCCTGTTGGGGCCAGTGCACGACGAGGCACAGAGACTAACCGTAAATCTGATGTACGCGAACGACTGCCACGTCGTACCGCGACGCCAGGATGATTAATTAATTCTTTGGTCAGAACTTCGCGTACCGCAATTGGTGATTGTCGCAGGCGAATCGCCAGCTCGGCGACGAGCGCATCTAATTCTTGCTCACCTAAACGATAAACTGGTATACTGCGACGACTGCGACCATCCATTTCGATATCTGCTAAAACAACGCCCAGGTGATAGATCGCTTTATTATCGACAATGGCCGCGCCAGTGCGATCTAAAATACGCCCGCGACGTGGGGGAACCATTTCATGTACTAAGGTTGATTGATCGACGGCCTGCGCGAGGCGTTCACCTTGGACCAATTGTAAATCAATGAGGCGCACCCAGAACGTGCCCAATAGCACAATAAAAAATGCAGCTAATAACCAAATGCGGTCCGTCATTGTAACGAACTATGACGAGTGTTGGGCAACTACCTAGCGGCGAGCGTTGCGTACAGCACCTCTATGTCATTCAAGTGAGCTACGAGTTCGAGCTACGAGCTACGAGCTACGAGCTGCGAGTTAAGAATACTAATTTCGAGTAACGAATACCAGCCGAAGGCTCGCGGGCGCCGAGCGCACGGTGGGCAGGCATAATAGCGCGTAGCGCGCCGGC
>JAHEDF010000158.1 GCA_024641365.1 Planctomycetota bacterium
GACCATAGACATGGGACCCTATTTAGTTGGCGGTACCATTGCCTATCGCACACCATTGTGGCGACCATTCTGGGGGCATTCGACGACACCATTTGTTGATCGGCAAACCATTTTAGAATTGTTTTTCGATACCGCTAAAGCCTCAACTGATAAGCTCAACGGCAACAGTGATTGGTATCGCTCTATTGGCGCAAATATTCACATGAGTTGGGTTGCTTGGGAATTATTGATCAATCCTGGGGTCGGTATCGCTTACCAACTTGATGGCAAAGAAGATGTAAGAGGCTTGTTTGGCTTAGATTTCTTGTGGTAGAGCATTAATGCAGGTACGGCTGAATCACCCACCACGGGCCATGGAAAGTCATAGCTATAACGGACTTCGAAGCACAAATGGTGGATTTCTTGCATTGATGAGGACGCAACACAGCGAAGCACTTTCGACATTGGCGATGCGTCATATAGTTCGCGCGCCCAATCTGATTGAGGAGCGTAACGATGGCAAATCGCACCCCCTTTTTATTACTTTCAACAACTGTGTTAGGTTTATGTAGTGTTAGCTACGCCGCTGATGAAACACAAATATTATATACCAATAAACGTGATCAACCATTACCGCTCAGTAATGTTGAAGTAGGTGCCATTAAAAAATCACGCTTATTTGTCAGCACCGATAATGGAAGAAATTGGGTTTTACAACACGAAATGCAGGTGCCAGAAGATGCAAAGGAAGTTCCTAAATTTCCTTTTCACGCGGTTTCAGATGGTGCCTACGGCGTAATTCCCTGCACGACTTATCGTAACGGAAAAATTGAACCCGACCCTGTTCCTGGGCAGGCTCCACCATTTATTATTATGGTAGATACCATCGCGCCAACTATTAGCTCCTTCGACGCAACTATGATTGGACGTTCTGCGCAAAAAGCCGTGGTGCGAGTAACGTGGTCGGTCAAAGACTTACATCTCGGTACAGAACCAATTGCCATTGAAGCCACCACTGAAAGCGACACGCGTTATACAACCATTCATCGTGGTGACAAAGATGGTGCCGCTGAATTAGTTGTTCCGGTCACACCTGAATCGAGCGCCGTGCAATTACGTTTAGTCGTCACCGATTTAGCGCGCAATGTTACTATTTCACCAAGTCGCAGTTTTTCCGTTGAGCCATTGAAAAAAGATCCTCCAGAAAAACCACAGACAGTCGCACCCACAGACCCCAAAGATGCACTCGCACAAGCCGCCGGAACTCTTCCCTCTTTAGCTGAAGTCGGAGTGCCATCCAACAAACCATTGCCAACCACACCTATCGCTCGTCCATCACAAGAAAACCCCAACGCCATTACCGCTCCGAAAACAACACCAGCATTAACAGAAGTCCCTGCTGTTCCCACAGTCACATCAGTCGACCCCCAACCAAATCCTCCGCCAGCACCGAAACCAAATACTGAAACTGAAACAGAACACGCCGATATTGTTGTAAACGGTAAACCCTACGAACCACCGACACCGCCAGTAAATACACCACAAAAAACGGATGAACCCGAAGTTGTAATTGCAAGTGACGCAGTTGACCAAGAGTACTACAAAAAATTGGCGGCCATGCGAAATTTTCCACCAGAAAATGTACGAACGGCGCCACGTGCTGCTGCAACAGCTCCAATTGAAGAAGAAACTACGCCAGCTGTTATTGACGGTCGTCGTTTACCGCCTCGTAATATTCCCGAGCAGATTGATGATCCCGTACAATTATTAACTAATGCACGGCTATTTGTTGTTGATGATAAAATTGATGAGGCGTGTGATTTGTATGAACGCTTACGTTTCACTAGCATTGGCAAAACTGCATTACATGAGCAAGTACATATTTTAAATGTCAAAGAGCGCCCACGCGATGCAATCACCGCGATAATGAGTGCGCCAGTTGAAATTGTGACGAATGAAATTCGTCTTGATCATGGTCGGGCATTATTATTAACTGGACGGCCGGAAGAAGTGGTCGATGCGGTTTCTCTTATTCCTTCCAACGCTCCAGAAAGTCGACCCGCGTTATTACTTATGGTAAAAGCGTATCTCGCTATGGGACGCACAACTGAAGCACATCGCGGCCTTAATTATTTAGCTCGTGGTGATGATGCGGTTGCTGCCGAAGCACGCGCATTACGCGATCGGTAATGCGTCCATTCTTTCTCGCATCCGGACTCGCTGTCCCCAAGCGCAGTCTTGTCGTCGATTGTGGAGCGACGGGCGCAGCAACATATAGTCATTGGAAAGATGCGGCGCCAACACCACCAGCCTTAATTGCTGACACCAGCACTGAAATTGTGCTAAATGCCGCATCCGATCCACAAACATGGTTATCTCATTTCGATTATGTCGTGAATGATCACATTGATGCCGATGGGTTATTAGCAATTGCTATTGCATGTAATCCAGATGTTGGTTTGCGATATCGGGAATTATGCATTGCTGCCGCTGAGTCTGGTGATTTTTCTGAATGGACCAATGAGGCTGGTTTTCGCTTAATGCTGACGCTGCATCAATATATTAGTAAGTTTTCCGAATTAAATAAAAGTTCACAGGATTTATGCAATTTTATTGTTGATCATTTTGAAGCGGTTATTCAGGAGTCACAATTACCTGATCATCAACGTGATAGGCAAGTTGCTCGTGTACTGTCCACATCGCAAGCGCTTGCTGAAAATAAATTATTTACCGTTTTTCAATCGCCCACTGTGGTTGGCGTTCAGTGGCAACGCCGTTATGGTCATGCAGATAGTTTTCGCGTTGTCGATGAAGAAGACGATTTGCCCAACTGGTCCCTTTCCACAATTGCTAACTCACATCAATTTCAGTTATTAGCAATGGAAACAATGAGCGGCACAGTTTATCAATTAAATGCTCCGCCGCATTCATGGGCACGCACCACTATTCGTCCCGCTATATCATGGCCTGAATACACGAAAGTCGCTCAGTCTTTGCAAAACAGCGAAACCGCTACCTGCCAATGGTTCACGCTTCCGGAATCTCGTAAACACGGTTTTGTCTGCCTTTTAGCAAGTTGCGATGATCATAGTTTAGCCCCATCAGCACACTCATTTGATCATGTCTGGCAGATAATTACACAAACCCATGCGGCATCATAATTCGTCTAATTTTGAAGCGGGACTAGCGTTGCCAAAATAATTCCCACCATGCCTACTCATGACTGACGTGCACGTAGCCGACCATTTACAAAACACCATTGACCACACCAATTCGCTTGCCTGTGTCGGCTTAGATCCACGTCCAAATTTATTGCCACCACCACTAAAAGAGGCTGCTCTTTCAGCACATGGCGATACTGCTGCTGCAGTCGCAGCGGCATTTCTCGCATTCAATAAAGGTTTATTAGACGCGGTCGCTGGTCACTGTGCCGCCGTAAAACCACAATCAGCCTGTTATGAAGCGTATGGTTATGCGGGCGTAAAAGCTTTAGAAGAAACCGTACGCTATGCACAGTCGCTCAAAATCCCAGTCATTATGGATGCCAAACGCGGCGACATTGGCTCTACTGCCGAGCATTACCAACAAGCATATTTAGGACAGGCACACAGTTTATCTGACGCACCATTACCTGGATTACACTGCGACTGGTTAACAATTAACGGTTATTTGGGTGCTGATGGCGTATTGCCTTTTCTCAATAAAAAACCAGGGACTGGTGGCGTATTTGTTTTGGTGAAAACGAGTAACCCATCGAGTGGCGATCTACAAGATATCGCATTAGCTGCAAATGTCTGTGCTCCAGGAACATCAGAACCTGCGCAGGCAGCAATGGAATTAATGGCGCAATTAGTAACGCATTGGGGACACGAACGTACTGGCCACTGTGGATTATCCGATGTCGGTGCAGTAGTCGGAGCAACTTATCCTGCTCAAGCCAAACGTTTACGACAATTAATGCCACAAACTATTTTTTTAATTCCTGGTTACGGAGCCCAGGGTGGCACTGCTGCTGATGCATTAGCTGGGGTCCGAAGTGATGGCCGTGGCGCTATCGTTAATTCAAGCCGTGGTATTATTGGTGCCTGGCAAAAACAGAACACTACTGACTTTGCGGCTGCTGCGCGTGCTGCGCTTGAAGCTATGAATAAGGATCTTAACAGCGTTCGATAAAATTGTCGAATTCTCTGTAAATAAAAAAACCGCGCCGACTTTCATCGGCGCGGTTTTTTATTAAGCAATTATTTCAGGTATTGGGCCTTCTTGATTAAATCCACCCTTCATCAAAGCAGGATCAAAATCACCATAATGCTTAACTGGTTCACCATAGGCATTAAGTACACTGGTCCACCAATTACCAAGGGTCTTATGATTGGTTGCACCGTACTCTGGGAATTGAATATAACGGCCTTGGGTTTTCATTTTTCCGCCACCGCCACCTAATGTTACCAGTGGCCATGTTTCCAAAGTACCATGATGTTTGTTGCCAGATGGGCTGATGTAAACAATCATGGTGTTATCGAGCATGTTGCCATTCCCCTCAGGAACGCTTTTCAGTTTTTTGGCAAGATGCGCAATAATTTCAAAATGATGTTTACGAATCATATTACGGCACTCAAAACCGGTCTTGCCATCGACTCCTTCGTTATGACCAAAGCCATGAACGCTCCCAGCTTCCAAGCCAAGTCCCTTGTAAACAGTCGCGCTATTATCAATTTTCATCGTGCAAACGTTTGTGATTCCGGAAATAAGCGCTGCAGCTATTAAATCGAAATGCGCTTCCTGGCGACGCTCCATAATATCAGACGTATATTTCTCATTAAATTCCGGGACATTTTTTTCCAAGCTTTTCCGTAACGCCGCAATCTTCACGTCTTGATCTTGCAGACCTTCTAACGCATCAAGATAGTGATCCAACTTAGCGCGTTCTTGCGACGGCAATGCTTTTTGAATATTTTTTACATCGTTTGACATGAAATCCAATAAATTACGTTTACATAATAATTTTTTATCAATGTATTTATCTTTTGAAGCTACGGTTCCGAAAAGTTGCTCAAAAACAACTTCTGGCGATGCTTGAAATGGAATTGTTTTTTGCGGACCCGCAGCAGAAATGTCTGGATAGACGACGCCTTCCGTGACTCGTGTTCCCCACCCACCGGTTAGGCCTGTAGCCATATGGTTGATCGCTGCTGGATATTTTTTGGAGAGTATCGAATCGACTGTTGCACGCTTAGGAAGCGGTGCGCCTTTTTCTCCAGGTGCGCGCCAAACCCCTAACGAGCCATAATTAGATGTATGTCCACCTGAACACATTTTCCCCGATAATCCCTGAATGATGGCGAGCTGATTTTTGAATGGCTCAAATGGCTCCATTGATGCTTCAAGTTTATGTTTATCGAGTGGGACATTAAAATATTTTGCTTTGTCAGCCGTCATTTCTGCTAATGTAGGCGGTTCAACTTCCGTTGGCATAATACCACTACTGACTACAACAAAAACAAAGCGCTTTGGCAAGGCCGCGGCATTACCACCGCTATCAGCGCACAATTGTAATTGGCTTAATATCGGGGACAGCACAGCGTAACCCGCACCAAGCGATATACCTTTAATAAGACTACGACGAGTGTAAGACATGGGGGCTCCTAAGAAAATGGTATTATAATTTCTTGCGGTATAAGAATGAATCAGAGGTCAACAATGAAACGAGCATAGCTTTAAAGCTACCGCCGTTAGCCATATAATCTTTTTCTGCTTGAATTAAAGTTTTTGAATCGCTTAGCATTTCATTGCGTCCATGCCAATAACGGAAGGCATAGCGAATAACGCTTTGTTGTACTTTTCTCGATTGCCCTAACCGGTGCACCAACTCAATGGCATCTTTCACATCACCATCTAATTTTGGATCGTCAGTACCACTTAAAGCCCCTTTTGTATTGAGCGGTTTGGTTTGGAAATCCTTCCCCTCTTTGGGCAATCCTTCCATATCTTCTTTATCGCGCCAACGTCCAAAATCATCATACATCTCAAAGGCATAGCCAAGTGGGTTCATTGACGTGTGGCATTTCCAACATTCCGGTTTTTCAGAAACACCATATCGTTCTCGTAGCGTTTTATGAGGATCTTCAGGAATTGTTGCGTCGACTGTAATTGGCACATCGGGAATGGTTCCCGCTAACAAAAATTCGCGAATCCATTTCCCGCGTCTAACCGGATCGTTATGGGCATTTAGGGAATGAGCAATCAACCAGGCCGGATGCGTTAAAATACCTGCACGTTGACCTTTCGCTATAACAAATGGTTGTTCGACTACATAATTCCAGTCTTTCCCTGGCAAGTTATATGCCTGGAGGCCTTTCATTTTTGCTTCGGTGGTTCGTTTTTGTTCATACAAAGCAGGGGTAATGTTTTTCTTTTCGAAATATTCTAATTGTTTCATTTTACTATAAATACTGTCCCCCTTCATGCCTTTAAAATCTGGGTGCAATGATTGAGCAAACTTAAGATCTTCTTTCGATGGCTCTTCCTTCTTCTTAGCTTTTGAATCAAAATTTTTCCAGTTTTTATCTTTAAAGTAGGCATAGAATTTTTTGTGCGCTTCCACTTCCGCCTTAGTGGCGGCATTATTACCATCGTGTGCGACAAAGTATTTATCCGTTGTCAGCAATTCTTTTATAACATCTTTATCATTTTTTAGAATATGGAGAACGAGCACATCGGCATCATGCACATATCGGCTGGCATTACTGCCAAAGAGATACCCTTTAAAAAATCGTTCTTCATCTTTGAAAACATCCGGAGCGCGGTGGTAGCCAAAAAATTCATGGAAAAAACGTAAAATTCGTGGTTTATCAATGCTGTCATCTTCCAAAATTCTGAGCACCTCTCGTTTTACGTCATCTTTGGTTGTCAGCTTGCCACTTTTGACTGCTGCTATCAGTTTTTCATCCGGCTTATCGTCCGTCAGCGCGTACGAAATCGCATACGCTGTTTCAACAGGTGACAACATCGTGCGACCATCACCAACCGGCTTACCTAATCCCAATTCGGATCGGTAAACAAATTGTGGACTTACTAAAATAGCAATCATTGCATTTCGCAGGCCAAAATAGGGACCAGACTTCTTAATCTCATCTGCCATGAAATTGGTGTACTTACTTAATTCTTCTGGCGTAATATCTTGTTGCACTGTACGTATATAATGGTTGGTAATGGCAGCTTCCATCTGTGCCTTGGTTGGTTTTCCGTCTCCTAATATGATATCTTTATAAACCTGCGGCGTGTCTAATCTATATTTTCTGTTCAGCTCAGCATGCATTCCATTAACATAGCGGGGATTTTTCCCCATTTTCTTCATTTCCTCAATTACATTTTTTTGCTCTTCCAATACTTTTTCATAATCCGCTTTCCAATCTTCCATCGTTTTACCTTGGGATTTATAGTCATATTCTATAAAGCCCATCAATAAGGTTCTATCAACAGTAAACTCAGCATTGCGGTAGAGCGTATCAAATGTCGCTGAGTCAGCATATAATAAAGCCGCATAATCGGTAATGCCCTCGCCATCACCTTTTTGGAATGGTTGTTTTAACTTTTCGACCTCGCCAACCTTTGCGCGCGGGTTATTACTAATGCCAAAAAATGTGTCCTTGGCATTGTCAAAATGATAAGGACTGCGGCGCCATAAACGTGCCGGCGAATACGGTTCTTCTTTTATTTCACCCGAAAATAACTTTTCATGATTGACATAATTACCGTAATGCGGCTTCTGAATCATTTCATAATAGGTGTTACTATTCCCTGACTTAACCATTTCTGTATTGATCCACGACAATACTTGTTGCTTGGTTTTAGCATCAGGCTGCGGTTCGTCCTCAGGCGGCATCTCCCCGATTTGAATTTGTTTATAAACCGCTTGCCACCGTTCTAAATCTTTGGCTGATGCTAAATCAAAGCTGATATCATGTAGCCGCGTATCGCCTTTGGGCTTCTTTTTGTCACCATGACATTCCGTGCAATGTTTGGTTAAGAAGGGCTTAATAAGGGAATCAAACGTCTGCTTGTCAGCTGGACTACTTGTCACCTCTGAACCGAGAGCCGAAGTGGCGCACATCGTCATCCCAAATAGTGCACTAGAAAGTATCGTCGTTATATTGCGCATCGCATGTC
>JAHEDF010000159.1 GCA_024641365.1 Planctomycetota bacterium
TAACCGCCACATTCGTCTCCGTTTCACTGGCGGTAAATGTAAACTTTGTCCCCATAACAGCAATTGATGCATGAGGGCCAATAATAGTAAAAGGATGATCCGTTTGTTTTGTTATATGAGCCGTTACAGAGCCACGCACTAATTCAAATTGTTGTTCTTCTATTTTTAGTTCGGTATCACTGGTTAAAGCCAATTCACTATTATCCGCTAAGCAACGCACAATGACATTGCCACGCGTAACATGCACTAAACTGCCTGCATTCACGCGCTGTCCGAGCGCAATTTTCCCATCGCTTGTTTGAATTGTGCCAGATCCGGAGACAAACTCTACTATTTCATTTTTATGGTGTGTATTATTTGGTTCGATTACGACCTGAGTTGGCTCAGTAGTATTTTGCGCCGGTTTTGCCTTGGTGATATTATAAACAAGCACACTAATTATTATCGCCAAAATTGCCGCTTCTGCGACATGTAAAAAGTATAAACGGGAAGAAATCGAACGCCGCTTTCGTTTAATACGCTGAGTAATTACTGTGGGTCGACGTCGAGCGTGTCGTCCAGTTGCTGCCTGCGCGTTATCGGGTGCTATATCCGTGTCAGCTATGGCTTGCATGCTCGCCACTTGTTTTAAAACAACATCGTCACGACACAAAGTGGCAAAACGGTTTCGTGCATTGGCATCTTCACGTAATATATTTTCTAAAGCGGCCACTTGTTCTTGCGACAAATCATCCGCTAAATAGCCAACAATTAATTCGTCGAGTTGCATGCTCATCGGCCACCTGTGACACCGGTTCGGCGTTCAACACATTCTTGTAACAATAAGCGTGTCCTTTTTAAAACCGCATAAACGCCTTGAACACTGCGACCAACTTTTTCAGCAATCGCTTCGCAACTTAAATCATCACGGTAACGTCCATCTACTATTTGTCGTTGGTCATTCGGTAAACGTCCCAAACAATTCGCCATCGCTTCACGTAATTGCGCCAATGAGTCCTGAGCCAGCGGTTCAAAATGTTCACCAACCATGTCTAATACATCATCACTCAAGCGAGGAGTGCGACGCGCCTGACGTCCAACTTCGAGCGCCTTGCGCCTAGTTACTGACCGCAGCCACACAGCAACTTCATCCTCGCGTGCTGGAATACGTGTTGGATCTTGGGCCAATATAACCGCGACTTCTTGGTACACATCCTCTGCTAACAGCGCATCGCCAGTAATCGCCCGAGCGTATGCCGTAATCATAAGCTGATGTTTTGAAAGGATTTGCACTAAATGTACGCGCAGCAAAGCACTGGCTGATGACGAATCAGTTGCGCGTTCATCGTGAGAGCTGTGATCACTCATGTTTAATTATGCGCTGCTAACACAGTATTAGGCGGTAATTCCATAGTTCTATTTTTATACCGTCAGATCCTAGTGCCAATGTCGACATTATGCACCATCTGATCTACTATGTTATTTTACAGCGCTCCGCCTGCAGGTGCCACCACCACTCGTTCGAAACTCGTGCGCGCTGGCATCGCTAACATCGCTGCCGCTACCTGAGCAATGTCTGCGGCTGTGCTCATACGACTACGATCAAAGGTACTGTCAGCTGGCCACACTTCAGTATCGGTTGCGCCTGGGGCAATAACACCAACACGAATTTTTTTTGCACGCAATTCTTCTCGTGCAATACGACTCCACGTTTCAATGGCTGACTTACTGGCAGAGTACACCGCACAGCCAGAAAACGTCGAGTGGGATGCGACCGAACTAATCATAATTATGTCGCCGCCATTTTTTTCTAAATGCGGTATAGCCGCTGTAGATAATAACATGGGCACTGTCACATTTAATTGCCACATGCTATCAATATGGGATTGATCAATATCCGTAACTGAGGCCATGCGAAGCACACCGGCATTATTAATGAGCGCATCAAGTCGACCTGTTTTAGCGATCGCCTCTTGAATAATTTTTTGAGCCACATCAGGCGTGGTTAAATCAGCCTCAATTGCAGACGCCGCGCCGCCACGTTGTTGAATTTTTTGCGTGATAGCCGCCAAACGATCGGCACGCCGCGCTACTAGCACAACGTGCCATTCCGAACTTAATTGTTCAGCGATTGCGGCACCGATTCCCGATGAGGCTCCGGTAATGACGACGGTTTTCTTCATGGACAACATCCTAACGTCAGAATGCACACCGCTACTGAATACTCAATATACGTTTATAAAACAGCCAACACTATTCCTGGGTCGTAAAAGCTGCTATCGGTAATTTAGCGCCATTTTGTAAATTTGGCTCGGCCATTTTACTCCAGCTAAAACGAACTGAATTTGGTGATTTTACCTCTGGTGCAGAAACAATAACCGCATTGCCATCAATGACAGCAGTTGCTTTTGTCCATTCGCTGCTGCTATTTTTAATTTCAAACCAATCAGGTGCTTTGCCATCTCTGGTGCTTAATCCCTCTGCATTAGTAAATGTTATGCGTATCGTGTCGCCTTCTGTTTTTGATTGGGAATACATTGGCCCTTCACAAACAATATCGGTTTTTCCATAGGTTTTTGCCATCGCTAATAAAGCTAAACGGCGACCGACTTCTTGCTTATTCGTCGGGTGAATATTTTGTAGATTTCCAATGTCAGTCGTAACAACCATACCAGTATTTTTTATTTTTAAGGCATTGCTCTGTGCCACCCATAACTTGGGAAGCGTATTAGGATCATCCTTACCATAATTAAATGGTGCTATTTGCACATAATGAAATGGGAAATCACCGATACCCCAAATAGAACGCCAGCCTTCTATAAGCGCCTGCATTTTATCCGTATAAATTCCGCCATCGTTGCGATTGGCTTCGCCTTGATACCAAATCGCACCACGCATGCCGTATCCAACGACGGCGTGAATCATGCCATTATATAAAGTCGATGGTTCTTTTTGTGTGACTTTTCGCTGTGGATCAGCTGCGTCCAGATCCTCACCAATTTTTTGTAAGGAAGGAATAGCTTTAAAAGCATGTGGCGTCGTCCATGGTTCTATGCGCGTGCCGCCCCACGATGAATTAATTAATCCAATCGGTACGTTTAATTCTTTTCGTAACTCTCTTGCCATAAAATAACCGCACGCTGTGAAATTAGCGACTGTTTCTGGTGAACAAACATCCCATTTTCCTTCAACATTGGTTGCAGGTTGTGCTAATGGTCGGCGAGGAAACTTAATATGACGAATTAATCTATCAGTTGCGGCGTTCTTTTCTTCATCAGGATTCATCGATTTACCAACTGTCCATTCCATATTCGATTGCCCTGAACACAGCCATACTTCACCGATTAAAATATCTTGAAATTTAATTTCATTGCTGCCTTTAATAATTAATGCATATGGGCCGCCAGCTGGCATTGCTGGTAATGCTACTTTCCAATTCCCCTTGGCATCAGTAGTCGCATTTACTGGTGCACTATCTCCAAGTTGAACCGTTACAGCTTCCCCAGGATCAGCCCAACCCCACACTGGTATGGGTGCTTCACGTTGCAGAACGCCATGATCGCTAAAGAAATTAGGGACACTGACTGCTGCATCTGCAACACGCGGCAGTGCTGTCGCAAAAAATGCAATTACTGGAACAATGCTAACAGTTGAAATAATACGCATAAGTGACTCCACTTTTTTGGTTATGATGACGCGAGTTCAGAGTTTGGGTAAGGTACGTGGTATACGTTACGGTTCCACGACGCGTTGTCTGCGACTGGCCTTAGTAACAATTGATAGTCATCGCACATCCAAAACCTATGTTTTAAACATGTGATAACTGTTGAAAAAGACGGATATGTTTCATGAATGCGTGTTTTATCACCTTATGACAGGTCTTGCCCACTCTCCATCTTTTGATGTGATGCGGCACTCAGGAACTGACTTATGACTGCGCCCATCCCTGTCGCGATTCTTGGTGTTACTGGTTATGCCGGTGAAATTGCCCTGCGTATATTACTCAATCACCCACATTTTTCGGTCGTCCATGCCGGTAGCGATCGCTTACACGGACAACGCCTAGCTAATGCCGTTCCTAGCTTTGCCGGTGAAACAGACTTAGTGATGTCACCTGATACACCGGAAGCTATCCGCGCCAGCGGTGCAAAGGCGGTCATCTTGGCCAAGAAAAGCCCAGACGTCACAAAAGTGGTGCCGGAATTATTAAAGAGTGGTTTAAGGCTGGTTGATATCGGCGCTGAGTTTCGTCTGCATGATCATGCAGACTATAAAAAATGGTACGGTGATGATCATGCCTGTCCTGAATTGTTACCAACGGCAGTTTATGGGTTGACCGAATTATATACCGATGCAATTAAAGGCGCTCAGGTCGTTGGTAATCCGGGATGTTATGCCACCAGTATTATTTTACCAATAGTCCCTTTATTACAGCAGGGACTTATTGATCTCAATGCGCCTTTAGTTGCTGTTGGTTATTCCGGTGTGTCTGGCGCGGGAAAACGATTTATTGAATCAAATAATAATTTATTTTACGCGCTTAACGAAAATCTACATTGCTATAAACCCGTTGGTCATCAACACACAGGGGAAATTAATCAAGAATTATCGCGAGCCGCAGGCAAAGCAGTGCACTTATCATTTATCCCACATTTAGCGCCAATAACTCGTGGCATTCATTCAACCATGACCATGACTTTGCAAGCGGGGAAAAATATTGCGGATGTACAAGCTGCGTGGGCACAGACCTATGGCAATCGCCCATTTGTGCGTATTCGAAAAAATCCAAAAGATGTCGAAGTCATTCATACCACCGGCACAAACTTTATCGACATTAGCGCGGCAACTGACGGCCAGACACTCATTATTGTTAGTGCGGAAGATAATTTAGTAAAAGGCGCGAGTGGCCAAGCCATTCAAAATCTAAACCTCATGTTTGGTTTTGATGAAACGACCGGATTGTTGGCGCGTGGCATTTAATCATATCTGCCTCTAACAATATCTATATTTAAATTTTAATAGTCACCTCTGAACACCAAAAAACCCTGGCTTTTAAGCCAGGGTTATTTTGGTGCACGGACGGGGACTCGAACCCCGACGAGTTTTACCTCACTAGCACCTCAAGCTAGCGCGTCTGCCAATTCCGCCACCCATGCATTAGGAGGGGCGCACAATAGGAGCGTCGTTTAGGGCGTCAATGCTGATCCAGCGAAGCTCGGTTCGATGCAAAACACCCGGGTTTTGTGCATATAAGTGCTCATCTGTGACGGCAACACCAGTCGCTACCAGGCAGGTGAGCCGTTAGCGTTGCGTCGAGAAATACTGCTGCATGCGCGTTGCGCCATTCGGCAATGCCGCTTGCCGCAAGTCTGGATCTTCTGCGGGCGTTTCTCTCTGCGAAAAGGCGTTGATTATCGCTTCCAAATTGCGCCCCGGACAATCAGTAATTTTAAAATGTTTATGGCCATAGACAGCCGAACGATTAATACCGTATTGTAAGCACAAACGGTCCAATACTTCGAGCATAACGCGTTGTTGAGCCGCAGGTACACGTTGCTTATTAAAATCACCAATTAAACACACGCCAATATTTAACTTATTAAATTCACTATTTCCGGCATGTGCGCCTTGGTATTGAATAGGGCGACCTTCAAACACATTTCCGCTCGCATCAATAATATAATGATAACCGATACAAGCCCATGGCTCTGAATGTCCAACGCCTTTGATGTGATTTAAATCAATACGCTGCAACCATTCACGGCTATTAAAGCCAACGTCGGCTGCGTTTCCGCTGTGATGAACGGTAATGCGGCTTGGTTTTCCCCCCATTGGATCAGTGCGACTGACCACGACCGGGGTTCGCGTCCATGATGTACGAGGAACATACCACGAATTATTAATTGGCGGCGCATCTGGCGCTTTTGGCACTGGGGTAGTTACAGCAAATGGATCAGGCTCTGGTTGGCGGCCACCTGGAATATATAATTTAGTTCCTGGTTTTAACAGGCGGCTATATAAATTATTGGCGTCAATAATGGTGCGAACTGAAACCGCGTATCGTGTCGCGACCATCGTGATGGTTTCACCAACTTGTACGACGTGGGTAATGGTTTCTTTAGAATAAGTCGGGGGAGAACCTCCCCCAGCCGTACGCCACTGACAGCCGCTCAATATAATTAAGGCAGCACTACAAAAAATCATGAGCAACACACGCAGCGGCAATGTCATAATGAACCTCGACAATCAGCGGCGGCGACGTCCTAAGCGGATGCCACCAACCAGTGGTTTGAGAATGCGTGGTTGTCCAACCGGCATCTCAGCTATGGTGCGTTTAACTTCGGGTTCAGCCGGAGTTGCCTCGAATCCTTCAATCTTTTCTTCTTCAAGCAACAGTCCGATGTGCTTCTCAATTTCTAATAAGAACTGACCATCCTCTGGCGTGATAAACGTACGAGCTATTCCCTTAGCGCCATTGCGTGCAGTACGGCCAATACGATGCACGTACTCTTCAGGCATTTCTGGAATATCGTAATTCACCACATGCGACACAGTTGGGATGTCTAAACCGCGCGCAGCTACATTGGTGGCAATCAAACTTTGAATCTCGCCAGAACGGAAAGCGGCCAAAATGCGCTCACGCTTGGTCTGCGGCAAGTCGCCATGGATTGCGCCCGCTGACATATTTTTTTTCTTCAACACTTCAGCAACGCGGTCAGTTTGATGCTTAGTGCGACAGAATACGACTAATTGGGGTGGGTTTTGTGTTTCAATAAAATGGGCGAGCAGCGCATTTTTTCGCTCACGTGCAACAGGTATGTATTTCTGATCAACCTGCTCAACCGTTATTACTTTCGGCGTGATGCGAATTGACTCAGGTTCTTTCATGTGTTTCTGCGCCATTTCCTTCACTTCGTCAGGGAAGGTCGCAGAGAACAACAGTACTTGACGAGTCGGTGGCGTGTGGCCCAAGATGTAATTAACATCTGGCCAGAAACCAATATCCAACATCTGATCAGCTTCATCTAACACCAATGTTTGGAGACCAGATAAATCCAAGGCACGACGTTTCATGTGGTCAATAATTCGACCTGGTGTGCCAATAATAACATGTGGGAACGATTCTAAAGCACGTACTTGGTCATCCATGGGCGTGCCGCCATAAATAACTGCCGCACGTGCACCACTGGCACCAGCCATACGATTAAATTCATTATAAACTTGGCGCGCTAATTCACGGGTTGGACATAAGATTAACGCAACCGGTTTACGCTCAGGGCTTTCAACGCTGTATAATTTTTGTAAAATTGGTAATACGAAAGCGGCTGTTTTACCAGTTCCCGTTTGTGCCTGTCCAAGAATATCTTTTCCCGTTAAAATTACTGGAATGCTTTGTTCCTGAATCGGCGATGGTTCATTATAACCAATCGCTGCAAGATCGGCTAAAATTTGGTCATTCAATCCTAATTTTGAAAATCCGGGCGATTTTTCTCGTGCAGCTAAAGCGACGGGGTCTTGCTGCGCTAATGGCAAACTTGGCGCTTCGCCAACTGGTTCCATGCCATGCGTCTTTAATGGCGAGCGACCGCGGTTTGGAGCTACTTGAGCAGGGCGACGCGATTCTGGTTGTGCTGTCACTAATGACGGTGGTGTCGATTTAGTCGTGGTGCCATTATTTTGGACAGGCACTTGATGGGTGGAAACTGGTGTTCGTTGTGATGTCGCCACTGTAGCGAGCGAAGCCGGTACTCCATCAGAGCGTTCATTGCCAGCAACACGAACGACCGCTTTTCGCAATGAAAATAAATCACCACGATCACCGCGCATGATAAACCCAGGTGCTTCAACCAAGGCAATATGTCCGAACGGTACATTTTTAGCGACGATGGTGCCAACAACCTGATGAAATTCTGAATGCGGTACACCTTGCGCTGGACACGGACCTACGCCTATTTCAGCTAATAATTCACTGAGTCGTGCTTGCGCCCAAGTTGGGGTTGATGGATCGCATAATTCCAAAATACCTTTGGAAAAAGAACACAAACGATCCAGTACACTCGGTAAAGGGCGTTGTGGTCCTTCCAAGCGCGGACGTGGGGCACGTTGGTCAGCAGTCGATTGCGTAGTTGGTGTGGCAGGACGT
>JAHEDF010000160.1 GCA_024641365.1 Planctomycetota bacterium
ATTCTTGCGGAGTTTGATAACGCTCCTTGCGATCCTTGGCCATCGCTTTGTTAATAACTGCAACAACGGTGCTTGGTAACGTTGCATCGTGCGTGCGCGGATCAGGTGGTGGTTCGGTTAATACTTTATGGGTGATAACATAACTAGTTTCGCCGACATAGGGCTCAACGCCAGCTAATAACGTATAGAGCGTTGCGCCAAGCGAATAAATATCGGCGCGAATATCAAGATCAGCGACGCCTTTAATTTGTTCCGGCGACATATAACTGGGTGTGCCCCACGACGTACCAGTCATGGTCATGCGATCATCACCATCAGCTGCACGCGCTAACCCTAAGTCACCAATTTTTGGCTCGTCATTACGATCAACAAAAATATTAGCCGGTTTAATATCGCGATGCACAAGACCAGCCGCATGTATGGCGGCTAATCCTTTGGTACAACCAATTAAATATTTTACCGCTTCATCAACGGATAAACGTCCACGCCGCTTTAATATTTTATGTAAATCGCTACCAGGCACTAATTCGAGCGCCATGTACATAAAGCCATCGGCTTCACCGGCATCATAAATAGCGACCACGTTATCGTGTTTAACTTGCGCCATGGCATGCGATTCGCGAACGAAACGCAAAGAAAAATCAGCACTGTCAGCAACGGAGGGTTTTAATAATTTTAAAGCAACTTTACGACCAAGTGTGGTGTGTTCGGCCTCATAGACATGGGCCATGCCGCCAGCACCAAGAGCACGAATGCGTTTGTACCCAGCTATAATTTCGGGGGGTTGGCGGTTAAGATTGGTAGCAGGCGTTATCCCTGGTTGTAACGTAATGGTTTCAGCTGTGGTTGAGGGAGATGGTACGGTTGCAGCGTTGCCATCGACTGAAATCGGCATGGTTGGCAATTCGCTCGATGGTGTGCTGCCTGTGGCCAATGGCTTAGTTGGTGCATTTAATTGGGTTGGCACCGTTGGCATGTCGCTAGTTTGTGATGGTTTGTTTAGTGGCGTGTCGGAACCCATGCCTATAAGTATTCACACATTTTACCACGACGCCAGCTTGTCCCTGAGGACCAAACAAAATCAGCGGCTTTTTGAGGGTGGCAGGTGCTTTTTGACCCCTGCGAGCAATTTATCGGCACTCGGTTTAGTGAAAGGGTTTACGACTAGCCGCCAACATTCGTGACCATTGGTATCTAACAACACGGATAAGCGTCGAATGCCCCACCAGCTGGTAGCGCCGAAATGGCGGCAACAGGCTTTCGTCGGATCGCTCAATAATGGAAAGGGAAATGTATGTTGTTGAGAAAACTGTCGATGTTGATCGACGCTGTCAGTATTGATGCCAATAATACCAACACCCAAAGCTGTGAAGTCTGAATACTGATCACGGTAATTACATAATTGTGCCGTACACACGCGCGATTGATCACGCGGATAAAAAATTACGAGCAGTGGATTGACTGTCCAAAATGATGAGAGCTGTACTGACGACCCATCATCAGAAATTAAGATCCAATCCTTTTTTTGTGAAGTCATGGTTAATTAAAGACCAACTGCCGCACGTGCACGATCAGTAACCACACGAGCTTGGGCGCGCGCGGTTGTTGCTCCTTGGCGTAGGACGTCTTCAATATATCCGGGGTCTTGCATTAATTCAGCGCGGCGAGCACGTGCTGGCCCAAAATGGTCGAGAATTAATTCAAATAAAGCCTGTTTCGCATGCCCATATCCAAATCCATCTGAACCAGGTTCACGATAGCGTTGAGCTAAATCCAAGGTGCGCTGATTATCTTTACCGGCGATAGCGCGGAAGATTTGGAAAACAAAACATGTATCAGGATTTTTTACGTCATTGACGCCAGTCGAATCGGTTTTGATCGACATGATGCGTTTACGCAGTGGTTTTTCTTCTTGGAATGGATCAATGGTGTTACCGTAACTCTTGGACATTTTTTCACCATCTATACCGGGCAATACGGCAGCTTCTGGCGCTAAACGATAGGCCGGTAATTTAAACACCTCTGATTTAAAGTCTTCATTAAAGCGCGCTGCCATATCGCGAGCTAATTCTAAATGTTGCACTTGATCACGGCCCACTGGCACGACATCGGCATCAACCGCTAAAATATCAGCGGCCTGTAATATAGGATAGGTAAATAAACCAACGTTGGCACTTATGCCTTTTGCTAATTTATCTTTGTAACTAACCGCCTTTTCCATCCATGACATCGGGCAAACACACGACAACATCCAAGCGAGTTCAGTAACTTCGGGTACGTCTTGCTGGACATAAATGGCGGTTTTTTTCGGATCTAACCCAAACGCCACATAATCGATAACAATTTGACGAATGTTCGCTCGTAAAACAGCAGGATCACGCGTTGAAGTTAAGGCATGATACGACGCGACAAAAACAAACATTTCATTGCCGAGCGCCTGTAAATCTAAAAATTGGCGAATGGCACCCGCATAATTACCAAGATGTAATTGACCAGATGGTTGAATCCCTGAAAGAACACGAGGCATTAGCGCAGTTCCCGATAAGCAGCAAATAGTAACATGGCAATAATGGCAAAGGTAAACAATGATGGAGCCCCATTAAATACACCAATATAAATTGCTAGTGCAGCAAATGCGCTGATAAAGCTAATATTCAAAGTCGCACGCTTCGCTTTATATTCATTGGTTAACATGCGTGAAATCGACAGCGCCATTTGTCCGCCATCTAAGGGATATATGGGCAAACTGTTAAATATGCCGAGTACTAGATTCCATCCGAAAAAAGCATTGACAAAAAAACTAATCGATTCGTCAGTTATGGAAACATTTTTCATCACTGCAAAAGTAGCACCCGCTAAGATAAAATTCATACCGGGTCCAGCCGCACTAATTAATAATTCTTTTTTCGGATACCGTACCCCAGAATAGGAACAATATCCTCCTAAAGCGCTTAAAGTAATCGCTACACCAGACATCCCCAATGCTAAGGCAACCAGCGCGTGGCCGAGTTCATGCAGTAAAATAATCAACACCAATACCACGAGCAGCATCACTATTTGATCGCCACTGAGGTTTTGGCCGATTAGAAACACAAAAAATATAAGAAAGAATGCCTCGACAGACGCGTAGACGGGGACTTTGCCCAAATGGCCGAGATAGAATTTGCCAGCATGTTCCATGATGGTTAAGAGCATGGGGCTAGCTCGCGGGGCGCAATCACTTGGTGGGGTTAGGAGCAACAAGCCGGTGGACGACAGAGCTCCCCTGAAAAAGGCCTGATCTTAAAGTCTCTCGGACAATCACGTCACAAACAATCTGCTGAGAGAGTAATCGAAATAATTCGTTCGTTTAAAGCATGAGAATGGCGACAGGGCACAGGTGGCTCAATTGCAAATTATGAGGGTCGTTATGTATTCGGCGCAGACAGGTGTTGTGATAAAATGGTCGGCAAACAGTTTCACAGCAGGCATTAATCGAATAGCGCAAATAATTGTGCTGCAGAACGCCACTTGCTCCATGCTACAGATGTCGGTTTACTTTGCGCCATGGCGAAAGATGAGCGTCCACTGTCGGTCACGCAATTAACGCGGCGTATTTCGTTGACGTTGGAAGATTTTGGACCGTTATTAGTGCAAGGCGAATTATCACAGATGCGCATTGCGCCGAGCGGGCATTTATATGCGACGCTAAAAGATGATGATGCGGTTATTAGTTTAGTGATGTGGAAATCATCGGTTATTCGTTTAAGCGAAAAACCGAAAGAGGGTGATCAAGTAATTGTCAAAGGATCGTTGTCGGTTTACGGACCACGCGGTCAGTATCAATTAACCGCGACACGTATTAGCCCAGTTGGTCTCGGTGATTTGGCAGCGCGCTTTGCTGCGCTCAAAGCAAAATTAGCGGACGAAGGATTATTTGACGACGAGCGCAAAAAACCGTTGCCGTTATTACCGCGCGGTGTTGGCTTAGCGACTGCCACCGGTAGCGCCGCTTTAGCGGATATGATGCATTCTTTGCAGGCGCGCTTTCCATCCATGGTGGTCGTGCATGCGCCATGCGTGGTACAAGGAACGCAAGCGGCCATGTCAATTGTATCAGCGCTGGAAGCCTTAGATGCGCATCCAGATGTGGATGTCATTATTGTTGGTCGCGGCGGTGGCAGCATCGAAGATTTGTGGGCATTTAATGAAGAGGTGGTGGTACGAGCAATAGCTGCCTGTCATAAACCTGTCGTTAGCGCTGTTGGTCATGAAACGGATACGACGCTGGCAGATTTTGTAGCGGATGTGCGGGCGAAAACGCCAACAGCGGCTGGCGAATTAGTGGTCCCAGTAGAAGCGGAATTACATAATGCGTTGGATGAATATCGTGTGCGTTTAGACCGAGCAATTGATGTGGTGTTACAAGATGCCAAGGAACGATTGCAGGCTCTGCAAAGTCACCGCGCCTTATCGACGCCAAAACATCACGTCGAAATGCGCCAACAACGCTTAGATGATTTGCAACAACGCTTAGAAGACGGCATAAAAACGGTGTTGAGCGAAAGTCATAATAATTTAAAAATGTTACAGGTGCGATTGCGCAATGCGGGACCAGAGCGCCGCTTAGCAAGTGCACAAGAATTACTGCACACGCAGCAACGACAATTAGAACGCGCTCTGCAGGTGCGATTACAATCATCTCGTGAGCGTTTAATTAGTACTGTTGCTCGTTTAGATGCGTTGTCGCCATTGGCCGTTATAGCACGCGGTTATAGTGTGGTGCGAACTACCTCAGGTATATTAGTGCGTCGCACCGATGAAGCACCCATTGGCAGCGACATCGAAGCACGCATGCCTGATGGTTGGATTCAAGCAACGGTAACCGGCAAACGTCCGCAGCGATTAGGTGAACCAGAAGGCGGTTATTCACTATGATTAAAAATTATAATCCGCTCATGAATTATCGTCGCTTTGGTAAAACAAATCGCGAGCTGAGTGTTATTACGCTTGGTGGCATGCGTTATAAACACGGTTGGGATAAACCACGCGAAGATATTCCGCACGATATGCGTGAACAATGTGCGCAGATGGTCACTAGGGCGATGCAGGCGGGAATAAACCATATCGAAACAGCGTATGGATATGGGAAAAGTGAGCATTGTTACGGATTGGTCTTAAACGATGACCTGAAATTACCGCGTGATAGTTATCATTTAATGACCAAGGGCGCGCCGCAAACCGCAGATGAAACAAAAAAGTTAATTGAAGAACAATTACGTGCACTTAAAACTGATCGCATTGATCTGTATGGTTGGCACGGCATCAATAATGCCGACATAGCAAAAATAGCATTAGCCAAAGGCGGCCCCGTCGAAGCATTATTAAAACTCAAAGACGAAGGTGTTATTGGCGCGGTCGGATTTAGTACGCATGGACCGCTGGAAGTTATTTGCGAAGCGATTGCCAGCGACTTATTTAGTTTTGTCAATTTACATTATTATTATTTCCTGCAAAGAAACGCTGGCGCAGTGGCTTTAGCGTCGGCGAAGGACATGGGTGTATTTATTATTTCTCCGAATGATAAAGGCGGCCAATTATTTAATCCATCGCCGCTCATGCGACAATTAACCGCGCCGCTTACACCCATTCAATGGAATGCGCGGTGGTGTTTACGTAGTCCACATGTGCACACTTTGTCATTTGGAATAACCGAGACTGCACATGTTGATGAAATGCGCGGCATTATGCCAACCACTGTGCCATTGTCTGCGCAAGACGCTGCCATTACGGCACGTATGGATGCACGCGCAGCGTTTGATCCGAGTACGGCTTATGAGGGCTATGAATTACTTGGTGATCCGAGCGGCATTAATATTCCGGAAGTATTACGCTATCGCCGTATGTGGAAATGTTGGGACATGGAAGCATTCGGACATTATCGCTACAATATGTTCGAAGCAAAGGGTCATTGGTTTCCCGGAACCTATGCGACCGAGGAAGCAATTGCCCAATTAGATCGCAGTAAATGGCCAGTAGGAGTAGACGTGGCGGCGTTATTACGCGAAGCGCATCAGCGATTTTATAAAGCAAAATAAGTCACGCTTATTAATGTTATTTAATCAGGGCCGCGTCACCATCATTTTCGACAACCATTAACTCTTTACTTGATTGGTTATCAATGGTGGCCATACATCAGAATGCTTAGAATGCGTATATCCGGGTTGGTACCGTTTGTTTGCTGTTTTGGTGTCTCTAGCAGCGTGTCTGCTGTTGATAAAACTGATTTAAGTGTGTTAGTTGATGTAGGTCGTAAATATTACGATTTTAAACTCAGAGACAACAATGGAAATGACAGCGACGCCCATGGCGCTTTTACTTCAAGCTACATTATTTCACCAACAGTTCGTTTGCGTAATGATCCAATAGGAGATGAAAAGGCCTTTGTTGCGTTAATAGGCTTTTCATATGGCAATTTTAAAACGTCAGAAATTGAAGTGAATTCATATGATATAAATTTCGGCCTCGGTTTTAATACAATATTTACTGAATGGGCAAGTTTTAATATACAGACGACAATTGGTTATGGGGGGATAGAGTTAGAACTTCCTGCATATTGGCAAACAATTAATGTTGAGCGCAACGAAAGAGGCATTGCTCTTCATGGACAAATTGCCGCTGAACTTGTGATTCACATTGATCAAGTGTTATTGTTAGGACAAGTGGGTTTTCGTATATCACGTTTAAATATAGAAGATGACGACTTAAAACGCTGGGCGTCTTATACGGTCTACGGTACGGTTCTCTCTATTGGCGCAGGCATTACTTTTTAAAAGGCTTACTATGGGCAATACAAGACAGAACACATATATGTATTTTACAACGATGCTGTTTTATGGCGCTTGTAGTACTTTAATTGAATGTAACGCCGCAGATGGCCGTCACGATCATTACATCATGGTCGATCTCGGCGAAAAACGATACAATTTTTATTTAGATGAGAATAATGGAACCGAACAAAAAAAATCGGGCGTATTTAAATCAAGTGTGGTGGTATCGCCAACAGCGCTTATATCAGGTGGCGACGAGGAGAATGGTAGATTTTATGGGCTTTTTGGCTTATCTTTTGGTTTTGCGAGTGATGACGATATAAAATACCAAAGCTATGAGTGGCAATTGGGGCTTGGTGCAATGCGCGATATCACAGAATGGGCGCATCTCGCATTTACCATTAGTGGTGGTTACGGTGTTACTGGTGTCGAAATTCCAGCGTATTGGCCAACTATTTCCGGCGATCATAGTGATTGGAATTTTAGTGGTCATGGTGAGGCAACCGTTGGCCTAACGTTTGATATAGATCATGTTAGTTTATTGGCGCAATTTGGTTATCGTGTCACGCAATTACGATTAACCGATTATGAATTAGATCGATCTGCACAATATGTCGTACACGGCATGGTTGCAGCTATAGGGATTGGTCTGACATATTAATTATTTTATAACTTAAAAGAATAACCGCTAAACAGTATATGATAATTAGATATTTTTTAAACAAGAGGAACGAAGAAACGGAGGGGAAATTAAGCGTATGTGGCTAATATATGAGCGCTTCTCCGTTCTTCCTGTTCATTTCATAAAAATTACTGACGCGCTTGGCCCGAACCGCGACAGATCCATTTATAGGTGCATAATTCGCGAATACCCATAGGACCACGCGCGTGTACGCGATTGGTGCTGATGCCGACTTCTGCGCCAAATCCAAATTGTCCACCGTCGGTAAAACGGGTCGAGGCATTATGATAAACACAGGCGCTATCGACTTCACTTAAATAACGCTCGGCAGCTTTTTTATCATTGGTAACAATGCCATCGCTGTGATGTGAACCAAATTGCTCAGTTTTTGTTATCGCATCATCAAGATTTTCAACGACGCCAACGGCTAAGGTCAGCGATAAATATTCGGTGGTCCAATCGTCTTTGCTGGCGCGTTTGGCATTGGGCATCAAGGTACGTGCGCGCTCGTCGGCATGCACGGTAACATTGGCTTTTTGTAAGGCTTTTGCCAAAGCGGGTAAAAAGGTTTTTGCGACGGCTTTATCGACCCACAGATTTTCAATGGCATTACAGAC